>NZ_JAAEDV010000003.1:0-250285 GCF_013345045.1 Gilliamella sp. ESL0250
AGTGTCACTTATCAAGACTTAATTTTTAAGTCCGTAGACTTTTCATTCTTTGTCTCGCAAGTGCCCACACAGATTGTCTGTTTCTTCTTTTTAAAGAGCTGACAGCTTCAATATCTAATCAACTTTTTGTTAATTTAGTTTGCTGTCTCAAGGGTTGCGTATATTACTTACTTCACTGGTATACGTCAACCCCTATTTTATAATTTTTTCTTTTTTTGAATTGAACGATTACTTTTCAGACAAGAAAGTTCATTATAGGGTTATTTTTAGTTGTTTTACTACATTAATGGCTTTAATAATCGCATCGTTAACCGTTAAAGCCTTCGCTAGCGCAACCCCCATTCTGCGAGTACCTTTCACTTCTGGTTTACCAAATAAACGTAAATCAGTTTGCGATTCGCTTAATGCTTTATCGAGATTAGCAAAAGTGACTTGTTTTGAATCACCTTCAATTAATAAAACAGCTGATGCACATGATCCATATTGTTCTATAATAGGAATAGGCAGGCCTAATATTGCTCTAGCATGTAGTGCAAACTCAGATAGATTTTGTGAAATTAATGTCACCATGCCAGTATCATGTGGACGAGGTGATACCTCACTAAACCATACCTGATCACCTTTAACAAACAATTCAACACCAAATAACCCTCGACCACCTAATGCATCTGTTATTTTAGCTGCAATATCTTTTGCCTGTTTTAATGCCTTATCAGACATCTGCTGAGGTTGCCAAGATTCTCGGTAGTCACCTTGTTCTTGACGATGCCCTATTGGTTCACAATATGACACACCCTTAATATGTCTAACTGTAAGTAAAGTAATTTCGTAATCAAAATCAATAAAGCCTTCAATGATAACTTTTCCACTACCAGCTCTTCCACCTTCTTGTGCATATTTCCATGATGATTCAATATCAGCTTCGCCTCTTAATAATGATTGTCCTTTACCAGAAGAGCTCATAACAGGTTTAACTAAGCAAGGAAAACCTATTTCTTTGACTGCTTTTCTAAATTCAATTGCATTTGCAGCAAATCGATAAGGTGACGTTGGTAATTTTAATTCCTCCGCTGCAAGTCGACGGATTCCCTCACGATTCATGGTAAGTTGTGTTGCTTTTGCTGTTGGAATAACTGTAAATCCTTTTTCTTCCAACTCAATTAGTGTAGATGTTGCAATAGCTTCAATTTCTGGAACAATATAATCTGGATTTTCTGCTTCAATGACTTTTCTTAAAGCATCCCCATCAAGCATATTAATGATATGAGACCGATGAGCAACTTGCATCGCAGGCGCATTTGCATAACGATCAACGGCAATAACTTCACACCCCAATCGTTGTAACTCAATGACAACTTCTTTAGCAAGTTCGCCCGCACCACAAAGTAATACTTTAGTTGAAGTTGGTGATAATGGCGTTCCTAGTTTAGTCATAAATTCCTCTTACACAGTGAATTGTCTAGAAAACAACATCCTAAAAACAAAAAATCGGGACAATTATCCCGATTTGATTGATGCTAAGTTAGTTTTGGTATGGATCACGTAAAATCATTGTTTCACTTCGATCTGGTCCTGTTGAAATAATATCAATTGGTGTTTCGGTTAACTCTTCAATCCGTTTAATATAAGCTTTAGCTGCTTGTGGAAGAGCATCATAACTTTTTATACCAAAGGTTGATTCACTCCAGCCAGGCATTGATTCATAAACAGGTTTAACTAAACTCCACTCTTCAGCTGCCGCAGGAGCGTTTTTGATAACTTCACCACTTGGTAATTGATAACCAATACAGATCTTAACTTCTTTAAGCCCATCTAACACATCAAGTTTAGTTAAACAAAATCCTGAAACAGAATTAAGTTGTACAGCCTTGCGAACAGCAACAGTATCAAGCCATCCAGTACGACGACGACGACCTGTTGTTGCACCAAATTCGTTACCCTGCTTACATAAGTACTCACCAGTCTCATCAAATAATTCAGTAGGAAACGGGCCTGCACCAACACGTGTAGAGTAAGCTTTGACAATACCTAGTACATAACCAACATAACGCGGACCAAAACCAGAACCTGTTGCAACACCGCCAGCGGTAGTATTAGAAGAAGTAACAAAAGGATAAGTCCCATGGTCAATATCAAGTAATGTACCTTGTGCCCCTTCAAACATAATTCTCTCACCTTTTTTGCGTGCTTCTTCTAAAAGAGCAGGAATATCGGCAATCATAGCAACTAAAATATCAGCTATCGCTAATGTATCATCGAGAACTTTTTGATAGTCTACGGCTTCTGCTTTGTAATAATTAACTAATTGGAAATTATGATATTCCATTACTTCTTTTAATTTTTCGGCAAAAGCTTGGCGATCACATAAATCACCAACTCGAAGCCCACGCCGTGCCACTTTATCTTCATAAGCAGGACCAATACCGCGACCTGTTGTTCCAATAGCTTTACTACCACGCGCTTTTTCTCGCGCTTGGTCTAATGCAATATGGTAGGGTAAAATTAAAGGGCATGATTCAGAAATAAGGAGTCTTTTCTTAACAGGAATACCACTTTTTTCTAACTCGTTCATTTCTTTCATTAAGGCATCAGGACATAGTACAACACCATTAGCAATAATACTTATCACATCATTGCGTAAGATTCCTGATGGAATTAAATGTAATACAGTTTTTTCACCATTAATCACTAATGTATGGCCAGCATTATGTCCACCTTGATAACGAACAACATATTTTGCTTTTTCTGTGAGTAAATCAACAACTTTACCTTTGCCTTCATCACCCCATTGTGTACCTAGCACAACAACATTATTACTCATAGATTATTTATCTCATTCAATTAGTTATTAGATTTTAATTTCATATATTGAAAAAATTCACTATCAGGACTAATGACCATAATATCATTACCTGTAAAGCTTTGTTCATAAGCTTTTAAACTACGAATAAAGCTAAAAAACTCCATATCTTTACCAAAAGCATCTGCATAAAGCTTAGCGGCATTTGCATCACCTTCACCACGAATAGTTCGAGATTGGCGTTCAGCTTCGGATAATATCTTTGTTACTTCTAGCGTAGTCTCTGCTCGTATTTCATCCGCTTTTTTAACACCTTGAAAACGTTGATTTTGTGCAACAACTTTTCGAGCCGCTTTCATTTGTTCATAAATTGAATTAGATATTTCTTGAGGAAAGTTTACTTTCTTTATACGAACATCAATGACTTCAATACCAAAAGATCTCATACTTGTTTTATTACTTTCAGAATCTTTTTCAGTCTCACTAATAAACTTTTCAACCGATTCGCTTTTTACCAACTCTTCCTGAGCAGTGCCATTTAACGCTTCTTTTACCCGAGTCATTATAGAATTACGAGAATTATTATTTGTGTCATTAATAATATCGATGATATCTAATTTTCCAATTTCTGCCCTTAAACGACCATTTAAGCGTGCAAGTAACAGGTTTTCAACACTATTACCACCAGCAATAGTTTCATAGTATCGATTAAAATCAACAATTTTCCATTGTACAAAATAATCAACAACTAAATCTTTATTTTCACGTGTTATGAACTTTTGTTCTCGACCTGCACTATCAGAACTATTTGTCGTTTGGATTTTAGCATCAACAACTTTTACATTATCCATTCCTGGTATTTTAAAATGTAATCCAGGACCAGATAATTCTATAATTTTATTAAAACGTAAAACGATGCCACAGGTCCCTTCTTCAACAACATAAGCACTAGAAAAAAACACACCGATTAAAATCAATATTGTAGGAATCAATAATTTGCGCATATTTTTCTCCTTATCTTCCCATAAACCGCGGAGTCCGTGTAGTATTGCCCGCGTTAATAGTGTTATTGGTGCTGCTGTTAGCCTCTTTTGGGGATACTTGCGTTGCCTGAGGTTGATCTTTTATCGTTTCAGAGGAGATCGGCGCATTAAAATTAGATTCACTATTTGAGTTTGATAAAGTCATTGTTTCAGATTTTTTGTCATTTTTATTTTTTAATAATTGTTCTAGAGGCAATACCATTAAATTTCCACTTTTATCATTAACTATAATTTTATTGGTTTTAGATAATACTCTTTCCATGGTTTCAATATATAGGCGTTCTTTAGTGATTTCTGGTGCTGCTTTATATTGTGGTAAGATTTTTTCAAAACGAGCCACATCTCCTGCAGCTTCGAGTTCCACTCTAACCTTATAAGCATTAGCATCAGCTAAAATTCTTGCAGAGCGCCCTTCTGCCTGTTGTACTTGTTGAACTTTTTCTGCAGCAGCTTTATTTATTTCACGTTTTTTGTCTTCTCGAGCATTCATTGCATCATTAAAGGCTTCTTGTACTGCTTCAGGAGGACGAGCTGATTGGAAATTAAGATCCACTATACTAATTCCCATATCATAATTATTGATAACATTGACTAACTCATCTTTTGTACGGGTTTCCAATGCTGAACGTCCATCAGTTAAAATATCATCCATACTTGAGCTACCCACTTCAGTACGTAAAGCACTATCAGCAGCTTGTTGTAGACTATCTTTAACATTAGTGACATTAAATAAATATTTTATAGGATTACTGATGCGATATTGAACATTCATCTCAACAAAGACTAGATCCTCACCAGTTGTTATCATAAAACCATTTACATTAAAATTATGCGTACCTTGCGTATCAACTTTATATACTTTATCAATCAATGGTGGATGCCAATTTAAACCAGGTTGAATAATTTCTGGTTGGACTTGCCCCAAGCGAGTAATCACACCGCGTTGACTTTGGTTAATGGTATAAAAACCGCTGACACTCCAAACAAGAACAAATAAAGCGATTATAGATATAATAATTTTAGTAGTATTCATTGGTAATTTAATTCCAGAGGTCCCTCTATTATTGCCTAAATTACCTTTTTTTAAGAGGTCTTTAATTTTATCAAATAAACCACCAGATGAATTATTTGTTGGTTTTTTGTTATTATTTCCCCATGGGTCGTTATCTTGTCCGTTATTTCCGGGCTGATTCCACGCCATATTTTATATGCTCCATTTAACAATTAGTTGTTATTTTGCTTATTGATCAAGTATAACAGATCTGGCTCTTGTTTACAGAGGCGATTCCATTCAATTGAGGGAATTCTCACATCTAAATGAAAACTACCATCCTCATTAATAAATTCATTTTCTACCGCGTTTAACTGATATAAACGGCTTCTAAGTCTTGCTAAATGAGCAGGTAAACTTAAATGGCAAACTTGAATTTGCTTGGCTAACCTTTCTTTTAAAGCAATAAATAATTGATCCAATCCTAAACTATTTTGCGCTGAAATCCAAACTCGAATTGGTATGCCATTTTCATCCCGATCAATACCTGGCTGCTTACCCTCAATTAAATCAATTTTATTCATAACGAGTAATGTTGGAATTTCATTGGCATCAATTTCGAGCAACACTTCATCAACAGCATGCATATTATCCAATATATTTGGATCAGCAGCATCAATAACATGTAATAATAAAGTGGCTTCTTGCGTTTCAAGTAGTGTCGCTTTAAAAGCGGCAATTAAATCGTGGGGTAAATGACGAATAAAACCAACTGTATCAGCTAAAACAACTTCTCCAACATCATCAACAGTAATCCGCCGTAGCGTTGGATCGAGCGTAGCAAATAACTGATCAGCAGCATACACCTCAGCATTTGTTAATGCATTAAATAGTGTTGATTTACCCGCATTAGTATAACCAACCAAAGATACTGTTGATAGATCAGCTTTATTTCTTGATTGACGATTTTGATTTCGCTGCTTTTCGACTTTTGCCAGCCTTGATAAAATCAACTGAATACGATGACGAATCAATCGTCTATCTGTTTCTAGTTGCGTTTCACCAGGACCACGTAAACCAATTCCCCCTTTTTGTCGTTCCAAATGCGTCCAACCTCGGACTAATCGAGTTGAAAGGTGTTGTAACTGCGCTAGCTCGACTTGCAATTTACCTTCATGTGTTCTGGCTCGTTGTGCAAAAATATCAAGAATCAATCCTGTTCTATCAACAACACGACATTTACACAACTGTTCTAGATTGCGTTCTTGGGAGGGGGTTAAAGTATGATTTACTAAAATAACGGAAGCATCAAGTTGATCAACCTTTTCAGCGATTTCCTGCGCTTTACCTTCACTAACAAAATATTTGGTTTGAGGCGATTTTCTTGAAGTTGTTATGATATCGAGAATATCTATTTGAGCTGAAGAAACTAATACTTCAAACTCTTTAAGATCCTCGATATCACTTTCTTGAGGGAAGAATACATGGACTAATAAGGCAGTTTCACCGCCTTTATATCGTTCAAACAATCAGATTCTCCACTGAAATATCAGCTTTCAGCTCCCTCTTCAGGCTGAGATACCAATCCAGAAATAGGTCTAGATGGTACGACTGTCGAGATAGCATGTTTATATACCATTTGGCTTACAGTATTTTTTAACAAAATAACAAACTGATCGAATGATTCAATTTGTCCTTGTAGCTTGATACCATTAACTAAATAGATTGATACAGGAATGTGCTCTCGACGAAGCAAGTTTAAATAAGGATCTTGTAATGACTGCCCTTTTGACATAAGTTTATCCTTTAAAAAATAATTATATGAAGATAAAATAAATACATTTATAATGTAATCAATGTATTTTTACATACTATTTGAAATATATCTTTAGTATCTACCAAAATAACATAAAAAGCGCTTCTCTTGAACCGATCAACTAAAATTTATGCACAAATAACTAAATTTTTAATAAATTTAAACTAAAAAAATAAAAAAATACTAAATTATTGACAATAATGTACATAATTTTACCAACAATACAATTCATAATTGTATACTATTATTCTCGCTATAAAAATTACTACTTATAATATTTTTTGGAAAATTGAGTCCATATTATCATTATTTAGCCATGTGATCGGTTGTTTCCAGCCACGAAGCCAAGTGATCTGCCGTTTGGCTAATTGACGAGTAGCACAAATACCTTTAAATACCATTTCATCATAACTTATATCACCATTTAAATATTCCCACATTTGGCGATACCCCACACAACGAATAGAAGGCAAATTTAAATGCAAATCAGATCGCTGCATAAGCAGTTTTACTTCATCTTCAAAGCCTTGATCTAGCATCTGTAAAAAACGTTGTTCAATTCGTTTATGTAACTGTGCCCGATCTTGCGGCATAATAGCAAACTGCATAATATCATAAGGTAATGCTTCACCGCTTTCTTGTGTCAGTTCCGTTAGACTCTTACCCGAGATTAAATAAACTTCTAAAGCACGATTAAGGCGCTGTGGATCGTTAGGATGAATTCTTTTAGCCGAAACGGGATCGACTTTTTTTAGTTCATCGTGAATCGCTTGCCAACCTAATTTATTGGCTTTTTCTTCTATTTGTTCACGAATTTCACTATTGGCCGCTGGAAGTGGTGAAAGCCCTTCAATTAAAGCTTTAAAATAGAGCATTGTCCCACCTACTAACAATGGAATTCGACCTTTTTTTAGTGATTTTTCAATTTCTACAATTGCATCATGCCTAAAATTAGCCGCTGAATAACTCTCTGCGGGATCACACATATCAATCAATTTATGTGGATAATTTTGTTGCTCTTTTTTAGTTGGCTTTGCGGTACCGATATCCATACCGCGATAAATCAAAGCAGAATCGACACTAATAATATCAATAGGATAACGATCGTAAAGCGCCATAGCAAATGCCGTTTTACCCGATGCTGTTGGTCCCATTAACGAAATAATTTTTGGTTTATTCATGATAAAATTGATTGAGTTAAAGATTGTATATCAATCGGATATAAAAATGATTCTTGTTGTAATAGATTAATATCTATCTCTTCTAATTGAGCAAGCAACGGAATGACTTTAGCCACACTCCAGATCATAGTGCAATTATCACCATACTGATTAGCTAACCAAGCCGCTATTTGTGTAGGATCTAACACTCCATTTTTTGAATCTGATATAAAAGCAATTAAAGCAGGTAATAATTGCTGCCAATTCATAGTGCGCAACATTTTAGGAACATTTTGCAAATACAATTTTGCTTTATCAATATAAAAATCAAAACCTAAAAAGTTCAACTGAGGTTGATAACTGGAAAGCACTTGCTGCTCTTGATGATTGATTAAAATTGTTAATGGAATAAGCAATTTTTCAGAATCTTGTGATAATAATTTAATAGCAGTCACTTTTTGCTTAGCAATAGATAATTTCATTAACATTAATTTTTGCTGATTATCTTCATACTTTTCAAGTAATGCAATATCGGGCTGAATAACCGTTAATACCCGACCAAATTGTACTAATGATGAGCTATCAAGTTGCTGTTGTAATGCTTGTAGTGGCGTACTTCTTTTAGGAAATAATGCTTCAATAACCGCTTTTTGTGGTTCAGTTATTTCATTTTCTTCTGCCGATAAGAATGACTGTTTTTGCTCAAATTGCACTGTCTCTTGGGAAGGTGCAACATTGACTAACTCACCATACAATGCATTTTCTTTAGCATAATTACTTGTTTTTTTCGATAATTGACTACGCGTTTGATAAGAATTAGCAGCCGTTTTTTGATTAAAGATATTCTCACCCGCTGCTTGTCGATTAGGTGTTATGGTAACTTTTTCTTCTGATACAGATAAATTTGATTCAAGGGCCATCACTATCGCTTGATAAACAAAATCATGAACCAGTCTTGCTTCATGAAAACGGACTTCGTGTTTGGCTGGGTGAACATTAACATCAACTTGTTTTGGATCAATTTGTAAAAACACCACATAACTTTGTTGTTCATTAGTACGACTGATGTAAGCCTGACGCAATGCATGATTAAGTAATTTATCTTTGATGACTCGCCCATTAACATAAAAATACTGCAAATCACTACTTTCACTACTGGTGACCCAACCTTGAATGAGTAAATCATCATGCTGCCAATCCAGTTTTACAGCTTTTTGCATAAAAGATCGACCGCAAACTAATTCGACTCGTTTTTCAAGAGCTGATGAACGATACTGCTTAACGAGTTTACCATTATGTTGTAAATTAAAGGTAACATCGGGGCGTGCAAGTGCAATACGCCGAACAAACTCTTCAATATGCATAAACTCTGTTTTTTCTGTTTTTAAAAAACGACGTCTTGCAGGTGTATTATAAAAAAGATCAAGGACTTCGACAGTCGATCCTACAGGATGAGCTGCAGGTTTAATCATCGGCTTCATATCCCGTCCTTCAGCATAAACTTGCCATGCTTCGGATTGTTCAGCGGTACGTGAAGTTAATGTCAATCTAGCAACCGAACTTATACTCGCTAATGCCTCACCACGAAACCCAAGACTAATAATTGCGTCTAAATCATCTAACGTATTGATTTTACTTGTCGCATGACGAGCAAGTGCCAACGCTAATTCATCTTTAGCAATACCACAACCATTATCACGAATACGAATTAATTTACAGCCTCCTTGCTCAAGGTCAATATCTATTTGAGTACTACCCGCATCAAGGCTATTTTCAACTAACTCTTTGATGACAGACGCGGGGCGTTCTACCACCTCACCAGCAGCAATTTGATTGGCTAATTGGGGAGAAAGAATATGAATTGCCATTAATGTTGTTCCCCAAATTTTGGATTTTGTTTAACGTAATTTTTTATACCTTGATAGATAGCTTTCGCTATCTTATCTTGATGAACATTACTACTTAGCAAGCGTTCTTCACCTTCATTAGAAATGAAGCCAACTTCAACTAAAATTGACGGGATATCTGGCGAACGTAATACGCCTAAACTTGCATATTCTGGGGCAGATTTATGTAGTTTTACTGTCTTTTTCATTTCTTTTAATACTTGTGTTGCTAACTCATAACCCACTTGTTGAGAATAAGAAAACTGTAGATCTAATACTGCTTGGCTTAAGTGAGGATTATGATCGTCGCTTAATGCATCACCAGCACCACCTAATAATTCTGATTGTTTTTCGCCCTGTTCAAGCCATCTGCCCAATTCTGTATCAGCTCGCTTAGTTGACAAGACCCAGATCGAAGCACCTGTAGCCTCCCTATTTGGCGCAGCATCAGCATGTACTGAAACTAATAAATTAGCTCTATTTTTACGGGCGATTTCCGAGCGCTGCGAAACAGAGATAAAATTATCACGACTACGGGTTAATACTCCCTTAAAATTGGGATCTTTATTTAGCAAAGTAGTGAGCTTTTTGGCGATTGAAAGCGTCACTGTTTTTTCATATAAGTTATTTTTTCCTATTGCACCGGAATCTTTACCGCCATGACCCGCATCGACGGCAACCACAACATTGGCTGCATAAACAGAGCTACAAAGCAGCAATAATATAAAAATAGTGATTAATTTTTTCATTCGTCTTTTTATTGTTTACTTCTATTGTGATAACTTAATAATTGTTTGACCTTTTTCGCTTGTTGCTTGCACAAAAGCGGTACGCTCAAGCGCTAAATAAGCCAAATGAATTTCAAGATCAGCACTAGGCAAAATACCTTTTGCTTGCTCTGGCCACTCAATTAAACAAATCGATCGCAAAGCAAAATATTCACGAATCCCCATAAACTCCAGCTCTTCAGGATCGCAAAGTCGATACAAATCAAAATGATAAACAGAAAAGTTTTCAAAATGATAGGGTTCTACTAATGTATAAGTTGGACTTTTTACGTTACCTTTATGACCTAATTGTTGTAAAAAACCACGACTAAAAGTCGTTTTACCTGCACCAAGATCGCCAATTAAATGGATAACAATAGTATCATCATGCTTGGACAAATAGTTTAAACACAGTTTGGCAATTCTACTACCAAACAAAATTGTTTGTTGCTCATCGGTTAAAATAATCGGATTCATGATGAATTCTTTGTTCAATAAATAGTTCTTATTATATACTAATAACCATTAAAGATGTACCAAACAAGATAACCTTAATTTTGTAAAAAAGTTTCAGGAAACCCTACGTTTTAGTATAAAAAGTGAAAAAAATGCTACATACAATCTCGACAGCAAACCATTCAACCATAAACCCACAATTAATATCAGATCAAGATGCCGTATTGTTCTGGCAAAATGGTGTTGTTCTGGCGATACAAAATAATCCATTATTAAATGATATTATCCATAAAACCGAGCATTGCTATATCATCAATAGTGATATTGAAGCTCGTGGACTAAGTAATATTATCGATTCAAGGCTTAAAATTATTAATATGCAACAGGTTGTTGAACTTACAGCTAACCATTTTCCACAAATGAATTGGGAATGACTATAGACTAAGACATTTACTATTACCACCATTTAAAAGCTAAATCATACTAATTTGCAAAACCTAAAACCTAGGTTTAATATAAATATCAATTGTACTCAGTTAATATTCAAATTTAATGGCTAATTTATTAACGCTATCGGAAATAAGTAATTATTTAAAAAATGGTGAAGTGATCGCTTACCCAACTGAAGCCGTTTTTGGTCTAGGTTGTGATCCGGATTGTGAATCAGCCGTATTAAAGTTACTACAACTAAAACAACGATCAATAGATAAAGGCTTGATTTTAATTGCTAGCCGTTACCAACAACTAATTCCCTATATAGATGAATCAGCCATCACCAATGAACAAAAACAGTTAGCATTTACTAACTGGCCAGGGCCTGTTACTTGGGTTTTTCCTAAAAATAAAAATACGCCTTATTTTTTGACAGGTAAATTTGATTCTATTGCGGTGCGCGTCACCAATCATCCTTTAGTTTGTAAGCTTTGTGATCTTTATGGCAAACCGATTGTGTCAACTAGTGCTAATCTTTCCACTTATAACCCTTGCAAAACCGCCATCGAAGTTGCCAAACAGTTTGGTGAAAATTTTCCTATTTTAGATGGTGAAACAGGCCATCGATCACAACCATCGCAAATTAAAGACATCAAAACAGGGCAAATCATTCGGCAAGGGTAACTTTATGCGAAATTTATATATTGGTGTGATGTCAGGTACTAGCATGGATGGAGTTGATATTGCTTTGGTAAATATTACCGCAAAAAATGTCACATCAATAGCGAGCAACTGCTATCCAATGCCTGCCGATTTAAAACAGCATTTACTAAAATTATGTGAAAGCCAGCAAACCACATTACAAAATTTAGGTGAGATAGATCATCAAATAGGCAAACTGTTTGCTGATAGCATAAATCAGTTTTTAAAAGATAATAATATTGATAAACAACAAATTAAAGCTATTGGCTGTCACGGACAAACAATTTACCATTCACCAAACGGTGATAATCCTTTTACCTTACAAATTGGTGATGCTAATATTATTGCCGCAAAAACAGGTATAACTACTATTGCTGATTTTCGTCGTAAAGATATGGCTTATGGTGGACAAGGCGCACCACTTGTTCCAGCTTTTCATAAAGCAGTACTACAAGATCCACAAATAAATCGCGTGATACTAAATATCGGCGGTATTAGTAACATTTCGGTATTAATACCCAATCAACCCATCCTAGGTTATGACACTGGTCCAGGTAATGTATTACTGGATGGTTGGATAAAAGAGCACTTAGATAAAAACTATGATAAGGGCGGATTATGGGCAAAAACAGGTAAAATAAACCAAAAATTATTAAACCTTTTATATCAAGAAGACTATTTTCAAATACCCGCCCCCAAAAGTACAGGACGAGAACTATTTAACTTATCTTGGCTTTATAAAAAATTAGTAGGAATACATTTAAAAGCACAAGATATTCAAGCAACACTAGTTGAATTTACCGCTTTATCCATTGCCAATGAAATTAGTAAATTACCTATAGTAAGCGCATTACCTTGTGAGCTTTTAGTTTGCGGTGGAGGTGCTAAAAATCCACTAATTATGCAAAGATTATCGGCTTTATTACCCGCATGGGCAGTATTAACAACCGATACAAAAGGTATAAATGGAGACGATATGGAGGCAATAGCCTTTGCTTGGCTTGCTCATTGTCGAATCAATAATATTCCATCAAACATTCCAGAGGTAACTGGCGCAAGTCAAGCTGTTTGTTTAGGGGTTATTTATCAATAAACTAAAAATATAGATAAATTTTGATTAAATCAATCCAAAATGTTGTAACCCTTTAATTATTCCATCATTATCATTAGTATCTGTAACAAACTCAGCTTGCGCTTTTAATTCATCAACAGCATTACCCATAGCAATTGGATGATCAACGGTTAGGAACATTTCAAAATCATTCATGCCATCACCAAAGGCATAGGTTGGCACATCAGTAAATCCTTTATTTTTTAACAATTGAGTAATACCATAACCTTTAGAACCACCGTTATTAAAAACATCAACACAGTAAGGTGTATTACGAATAAAGGTTAACTCAGGGAAGATATCTCGATAAAGCGCCTCACCAGATTCACAAAGTAATAAAAGCATCTGAATAGGTGATTTTAAATAAATCTGATCATCGACAGGCGGAACTTGTTCTTTTAGGAAATGATAAAATTTTTTAGTCGGTTCACTATCTTGCGACACTCGCATAATTTCGTGATTATAAAAAGACAACGGAATACCTGTTTGCTGTTTAGAGTATTGATACAAACGATCGATAACGCCCTTATCAATATCATTAGTAAAGACCTTTTCGCCTTTATATAAAACAACTTGCCCGTTCATGCCAATTATCGACTCAATTTGAGTCTTTTTCATTAAATCAACCACTTCACAAGGAGTTCGACCCGTTGCAATCATTGGCGTAATATTTTTTTGTTTTAATTTTTTTATAGCTTCAAAAGAGCTGGGTAATACATCAATTTGGCTATTAAATAGTGTCCCATCTAGATCAAAAAAAACAATAGCTTCAGGTTTTTGACTCATATCACAAATCCAAAATATGTTTGATAAAAGGAATAGTTAATTTACGTTGTTGCGCAAGCGTTGCCACCTCAAACTTTTCTAATAAAGAAAACAGTGTACGCATATCACGGTTAACACGTTTTAATAAAAATAACCCAACTTCTGTTGATAATTCAAACCCACTTAATTGCGCTCTTAATTGTAAGGCTTTAAGCTTGTCATCATCGCTAAGCTCTTTTAATTGATAAACCTGACCCCAAGATAACCTAGAAACCAAATCAGGTAATATAAAAGAAATTTGTTTAGGTGGTCTACTTGCCGTTATCAATAATTTGCTCACGTTTTTTTCAGTTAAACGGTTAAATAAATCAAAAATAGCTTCTTCCCAATCCCTATGGCCTGCTATTGCATCAATATCATCTAAACAGACTAAATCATAATGATCTAATCCCTGCAGAATTTCAGGTACAAGATGATAATACTGCTTTAGCGGAATATAACTGGCTAATTTATTTTGACTTGATGCATGTAAAAGGTGAGTCCGACCCGCAGCGCTAGCCGACCATATATAAAAGATATTAAACCCCTCTTTACCTAATAAGGTTTGCAATGAATCAAACAATAATCGATTATCACCGACATAAAAACTATCAAAAGTTTCATTATTGGGTAATGAAAAAGGTAAAGGTAGCTGCGAAAGAGTAATAAACGAACCTCACAATAAAAACATAATCATGTTAAGTATAAATTTGCTTTTATAAAAATCAATCACTTTTATAGAAAAGTGAAATATCCTACCCTTTAAATTATTTAATGTGTACTTTAGTTGTACAAATATAGCTTAATTCATCACATAATAAGACAAAACTGAATCTATCGACTAATGTGATCATGACTTATTGATTCTTTTCCTGACTTTTATAGCATTATTTTATACTCATATTTAGACAATAACTTACCATACTGTCGTTTTTTTATAAAAAAATAAATTATTTCCATCAGAAAAATATTTTTTATTCGGTTGAAGCTAATAACTATGCAGCTTTTTTCCTAAAGCCAAGCATAAATTAAAAAAACATTTCTATATAATAAAAAATAATATTCCCAATTAATGTTAGCTTCATTAAGGAGATACAGTTAGGTATAAAATAAAGTAATTGACAAAAATCATTCCAAGCAAAAATATAAAGTAAATTAAAAAACAACATTACAAAGATAGAAACATGATTAAATTATTTAATAACGGATCTTTCATCCAAGTATAAAATAAAACCAATAAAAGGTAAAAAATCAAGCAAACAGATTTATTTTTTGTGGATAACTCTGTGATCAATTAGGATCATAAGCTGTTATCACTGCTTTAATAACCTTAATCAATAAATCAACTGTGGATAAAGAGAATAGTTATTAACAAGTTTAAACTTAAAAAGATCCGATCAATTAACAGAATTAGATGATCGATAAGATCCTATAAAATAATTATAAAAATGAGTTATCAACAAAAACGATCCATAGTAATAATAATAAAAATAAAAAGATCATCTAAAAGATCTTATTTAATTTAAATGGCGATCAAAATAGATCATTTGACGTAATCGAAAAGATGAGTAAAATTCCCTACGCTAAATAAACCAAATCTCCCGATCTAAATTAGCGATCATCTTTACAAAAAATAAATACGAGGCTTTTTTATGTTTTATCCAGATCTTTTTGATGTCATCATCGTTGGTGGCGGTCATGCAGGAACAGAAGCCGCAATGGCATCAGCAAGAATGGGACGAAAAACACTACTTTTAACCCATAATATCAACACATTAGGACAAATGTCCTGTAATCCAGCCATTGGTGGTATAGGCAAGGGACACTTAGTTAAAGAGATTGATGCAATGGGTGGATTAATGGCTCATGCTATCGATCTATCAGGGATCCAATTTAGGATCTTAAATAGTAGCAAAGGTCCAGCTGTTAGGGCTACACGTGCACAAGCGGATCGATCTCTCTACCGAAAAGTGATAAGGACAGCACTTGAAAACCAAGAAAATTTAATGTTGTTTCAACAATCCGTTGAAGATGTGATCATTGAAAACGATCAGATCATTGGTGTAAAAACTCAAATGGGTGTTTCTTTTAAAGCCCACGCTGTTGTATTAACAACCGGTACTTTTTTAGACGGTAAGATCCACATAGGACTTGATAATTATAGTGGCGGTCGCACTGGCGATCCAGCTTCGATCGGTTTATCAAAATCACTACATCAATACTCATTTAGAATGGGGCGATTAAAAACCGGTACCCCTCCGCGAATTGATGCTAGAACCATTGATTTTTCAAAATTGGGCACGCAATATGGCGATGATCCTGTTCCAGTATTTTCATTTTTGGGTAATGCAAATGAACATCCTAAACAGATCCCTTGCTATATCACCAGCACTAATGAAACAACACACGATATTATTAGATCTAATTTAGATCGCAGCCCTATGTACACCGGCATTATAGAAGGCGTAGGACCAAGATATTGTCCATCAATTGAAGATAAGATCATGCGTTTTGCTGATCGTAATTCTCATCAGATCTATTTAGAGCCAGAAGGATTAGACAGTAATGAGATCTATCCAAATGGGATCTCAACAAGCTTACCATTTGATACGCAACTTGCATTTGTGCGCAGTATGAAAGGATTAGAAAAAGCAAATATTGTAAGACCTGGCTATGCGATCGAATATGATTATTTTGATCCAAGGGATCTTAAACCAACACTCGAAAGTAAAGTGATCAAAGGTCTCTTTTTAGCTGGACAGATCAATGGTACAACAGGCTATGAAGAAGCGGCAGCACAAGGTATGCTTGCAGGTTTAAATGCAGCGCGCTTTGCATATGATCAAGATCAATGGTATCCAAGTCGCGATCAGGCTTATTTAGGTGTGCTAGTTGACGATCTTTGTACACTTGGTACTAACGAACCTTATCGCATGTTTACCTCGCGTGCTGAATATCGTTTAATGTTACGCGAAGATAATGCTGATATTCGTTTAACTGAAATAGGTCGCAATCTAGGCATGGTCGACGATTACCGTTGGCGTTGTTTTAATGAAAAATTTGATGCTATAGAGCAAGAAAGATCGCGTCTACGTGATATCTGGGTACATCCTCATATTGAAAGTATCGATGAAGTCAATGCTGTTTTAAGTGCTCATTTGACTAAAGAAGCCAATGGTGAAGAGTTACTTAAACGGCCTGAAATGAGTTATAACACATTGAAATCACTTTCATTATTTGCACCTGGGTTATCTGACCCACAAGCTGCCGAGCAGGTTGAAATTCAAGTAAAATATGATGGTTATATTAAACTGCAAATAGAAGAAATTGAACGTCAAAAGCGCAATGAAGAAACGCTTATTCCTGAGCATATTGATTATGCCGAAATATCTGGATTATCGAATGAAGTTGTGGCGAAATTAAAGCAACATAAACCTGTTTCTATAGGACAAGCTTCGCGTATTTCTGGTATTACACCAGCCGCTATTTCAATGTTATTAGTTTATTTAAAAAAGAAAAATTATGTTAAAAAAGAAACTCACTAATCTAATTGATCAAACAGATCTTTCGATCTCTCAATCGCAAATAGATCAATTGATCCATTATGTTGAGATGCTAAGCAAATGGAACAAAACTTACAACTTAACAGCAGTGCGCGATCCGAGCGAGATGTTAGTTAAGCATATTATGGATAGCTTAGTTGTATCTCCTTATTTAACTGGCAAAACCTTTATTGACGTAGGAACAGGTCCTGGTTTACCAGGCGTTCCATTAGCGATTATTAACCCCGATAAACAATTTGATTTGGTTGATAGTTTAGGTAAGCGTATTCGTTTTTTAAAGCAAGTACAGTTTGAATTAAAGCTAATAAATATTAACCCAATACAAAGCCGGATCGAAGAGTATAACGATAAAAAATTTGATGGGGTTATTAGCCGAGCTTTTGCCTCTTTGCAAGATATGCTTAATTGGTGTAAGCACCTTCCCGATCAACAAGGATTTTTTTACGCTTTAAAAGGAAGTGATATTGATCCTATTCCTGAAGGTTTTACGCTTAAACAAAATATCAAATTAACTATACCAGAGTTAGATGCTGAAAGATGTTTAATTATTATTCAATGATTTTATACTAAAACACAGGTTTTTCTGAAACTTTTGTACAATATTAATGTTTACGTTTTTTCAAATAATCTTTAATACCATCAACAATTGATTTAGATACCTGATTTTGGAATGAAGCAGTCTTTAATTTTTTTTCTTCAGTAACATTACTAATAAAGGCTGTTTCGACTAAAACAGATGGAATATCCGGCGCTTTTAATACTGCAAAGCCTGCTTTTTCAAGTGATGGTTTATGTAACTTATTAACTTTTTTCATTCGATTTAAAATAGCATTACCAAGTAACACACCATTACTTAACGTTGTTTTTTGAACCAAATCTAAAATAGTATCATCTAAATATTTATCGCCACTGCGACTAACGCCACCTATCTGATCTGCTTCGTTTTGAGTTTGAGCTAAATAACTTGCGGCGGAACTACTTGCCCCACGTGTTGATAATGCAAAAACAGAGGAACCACCGACAGAACGATTAGCAAACGCATCAGCATGAATAGAAATAAATAGATCAGCATGTAAAGATCGTGCTTTAGCTACTCGTACTTTTAAAGGAATAAACACATCTTCATTACGTGTCATGTAGACTTTTATATTTGGCTCTTTCTTAAGTAAATTATAAGTACGACGTGCAATTTGTAAAACAATGTCTTTTTCACGTGTTTTATTGTAGCCAATAGCGCCAGGATCTTCTCCACCATGTCCAGGATCGAGTACCACGATAATCGGGGCATTTTTATTTTTATTCGTTTGTGTTTTGATCTCAGATTGTTTTTTATTGAGATCACCTTTTTTATACTCTTCTAAAAGTGCAAGTAAAGGATCATCATCTGTGGTGGAAGCAGGTTTAGATGGATAAAGATCCATCACTAAACGATGCTTAAATTTCGCTATCGGTGCTAAGGTAAAAGTATTAGGTTTAACTCCCTGTTTTAATTCGATCAATATTCTCACTGTTTTAGGATCGCGTTGAACAACGCGTATCGATTTAATATAAGGATCGTGCTTTAATACTTTTGAAGAAATTTTTTTTAAGGTTGGATTTAAATTAATATTGTTAATATCAATTGCGATCCGATTTGGATTACTCAATAGAAAGTGTTTGTATTTTAATTTGATATTTGATTCTAAAGTGATTCTTGTATAGGTTGATGATGGCCAAACGCGCACAGCAATAACTTGCGCCATTGTTGCAGCAAAGCCTATACGAGTGACAGATAACAAACAAGTCGCAATAATACCTTTAACTAATAGGCGCTTTGTAGGACTAAATGTTTTTGACATATTTAATCTAAACACTTTATTTTCTATATGAGTTAATCGCAAATAATAACATAAATTATAAAGATATTAAAAAGAATGATTCTTATCTTCACCCACTTTTTAATCAATAACGCATCCATTTTTAATGTTATAGCTCAATTAGCATTTAATAAACAATTATATGATATTACAAAATTGATTTTATTGGTTTTTATCCATCTTAACATCAGATGGTATATTTGATAATAGTAAAAATAACAAAACATCTTAAAAAGTTTTTTATACTAAAACACATATCTACCTGAAACTTCTTGACAGTATTTTTAGGGATTCTAAAAGGCCTATCTAACGTTTTGCGTTGCCATTTTTTATTTTATTATAGACCCTATAACTACAAAGGATTACAATATGGCTCGCTAAAATCGCGGATTTAAACCCGTTTTCATTTTAACAATTAAATATAGCTGAGTTATTGATGAGCAAAAAATTACATATCAAAACTTGGGGCTGCCAAATGAATGAGTATGACTCAACAAAAATGGCAGATCTCCTTGAATCCACCCATGGTTTAACATTAACAGACAATGCCGAAGAAGCTGATATTTTATTACTAAATACCTGCTCTATTCGAGAAAAGGCTCAAGAAAAGGTCTTTCATCAATTGGGACGTTGGAAAAACTTTAAACAACATAATCCAAATATCATCATTGGTGTTGGTGGTTGTGTTGCTTCGCAAGAAGGTGCTCAAATTCGTAAACGTGCACCATTTGTAGATATTATTTTTGGACCGCAAACTTTTCATCGCTTACCTGAAATGATTGAACAGATTCGTAGTGGTAACGATAATCATATTGTCGATGTTAGTTTTCCTGAAATTGAAAAATTTGATCGCCTGCCAGAGCCTCGTAGCGAGGGACCAACCGCATTTGTTTCTATAATGGAAGGATGCAATAAATATTGTACTTATTGCGTGGTTCCTTATACTCGTGGCGAAGAAGTTAGCAGACCTTGTGATGATGTCATCTATGAAATTGCGCAACTGGCTGAACAAGGTGTGCGTGAAGTCAATTTATTAGGTCAAAATGTTAATGCTTATCGTGGACCAACGTTTGATGGTGATATTTGTTCCTTTGCTGAGTTATTACGCTTAGTAGCAGCCATTGATGGTATCGATCGCATTCGCTTTACTACCAGTCATCCAATTGAATTTACTGATGATATTATCGACGTTTATCGTGATACACCAGAGCTAGTTAATTTTTTACATTTGCCGGTACAAAGTGGTTCAGATCGTGTATTAAACTTAATGAAACGTACGCATACCGCGCTTGAATATAAATCCATTATTCGAAAATTACGTAAAGTGCGCCCTGATATTCAAATTAGTTCGGATTTTATCGTCGGTTTTCCGGGCGAAACACAAGAAGATTTTGAACAAACCATGCAACTGATTGCTGATGTTAATTTTGATTTAAGTTATAGCTTTGTTTATTCATCGCGCCCAGGTACACCGGCTGCTGAAATGGAAGATAATGTATCAGAAGAGGAGAAGAAGCAACGTCTTTACATTCTTCAAGAACGAATCAATCAGCAAGCCATGCAATTTAGCCGTCGTATGTTAAATACTGTTCAACGTATTTTAGTTGAAGGTCCGTCCAAAAAAGACCTTATGGAATTAACGGGTCGAACAGAAAACAATCGAATTGTTAACTTTGAAGGTCGTCCTGATATGATTGGCAAGTTTGTTGACGTTGAAATTACTGATGTTTATCCAAATTCATTACGAGGAAAAGTGATTAGGACTGAAGATGAAATGGATCTACGTGTAAGCGAATCACCAATGTCAGTTATATCACGAACCCGAAAGGAAAATGATTTAGGCGTTGGGATCTATCAACCGTAAAAGTGAAACGTAAAATATTTAGCTAGTTTTTATAATAGAACTTAGAAAATAATTAAATAAAGGATAGAAAGGAAAATATGTTTATTATTTTTGGAACTCGCGGAAGAGAAGTTGACGAACATAGTGGACAATTTAATTGCCCAAATTGTTGTTCACAACAAAATATTACTAACGACGAAAAACAACAAAAATATACGCAGATAAAAGTAGCTAAGTATTTTACACTGTTTTTTATTCCTATTTTCAGTTATGAAACATTAGGGCGTTATATAAAGTGTAATGAGTGCAATAGTGATTATAATGAAAAAGTGCTCGAATATGTGCCGCCAACATTTGAAGAACAAGTTGCATCATATGTTGAACAAGAGTTAAAAAGCGGAACACCTATTTCAATGCTGGTCAATAAATTAAAGGCACAAGGATTTGATGAAAAACAATCAACAAATGCAGTAGATAATGTTGTTAACGGAAACATTGTTTCTTGTCATCAATGTAAAATGGATTTTTTTAAAGGCGTTGAAAAATGTTCTTTATGTGAACAGCGTCTTAGTAATTAAAACTAATTGATTAGAGGTTTTATCTTTGAATATTACGACACATGAAACCATGCTTGAACCAGCTGATAATCAGCGGCTCAATAGTCTTTGTGGTCCTTATAATGACAATATTAAACAACTTGAGCGCCGATTAGGTATTGAAATTAATCACCGTGGGAATTTATTTGCAATAACTGGTGATAGAATTTGTGTGCAAGCGACTGTCGATATTTTGCAGTCTCTTTATAAACAAACCAAAATAAAAGATAAAATTATTGATATTGAACCTGAGCAAATTCATTTAGCAATTAAAGAAACAGGTGCGCTTGAAAAGGTCAGTGAACACTTACCTGCTTATATCGATCATCAAGGCGGAAAATTAGTAACGATTAAAACTAAACGAGGTTTGATAAAACCCCGAACCGCGAACCAAGCACAATATATTGCGCATGTTTTAGATTATGATATTTCATTTGGCATTGGACCTGCTGGAACAGGTAAAACCTATTTAGCAGTAGCTGCCGCAGTTGATGCGCTTGAAAAGCAACAAATTCGCCGTATTGTATTAACTCGACCTGCTGTTGAAGCAGGTGAAAAATTGGGTTTTTTACCTGGTGATTTAAGCCAAAAAGTGGATCCTTACTTACGTCCACTTTATGATGCCTTATTTGAAATGCTTGGCTTTGAAAAAGTCGAAAAATTAATTGAAAAAAGTGTGATTGAAGTTGCACCACTCGCCTATATGCGTGGGCGAACGTTAAATGATGCGTTTATTATTCTTGATGAAAGCCAAAATACGACTATTGAACAGATGAAAATGTTTTTAACCCGTATTGGCTTTAATTCAAAAGCGGTCATCACTGGCGATATCACCCAAATTGATTTACCTCGTCATCAAAAATCGGGTTTACGTCATGCTATTGAAGTACTCAGCCAAGTTGAAGAAATTAGCTTTAATTTTTTCAATAGTGAAGATGTGGTGCGTCATCCAGTGGTTGCTAGAATTGTTAACGCTTATGAAAAATGGGAAGAACAGCAACATAAGCCACAAACAGAAAAAAGTATTTAGAGGAGCTCTATTATCTCTATATCAAGTAAAAAAAAGAGAACGAACATTCGAGATCATTCAGCAGAAGCAACGTTGTTTTTTCGCAGAGCGTTATTTTCATTTGTTGTTATTATTATTTTAATTATTATTTTGCTGGTTAACCTTTCGGGGTTACAGATTTTGAATTACAGTTATTACAGCACAAAATCCAATGATAATCGCATTGAAATTATTCCTATTCCACCTAATCGCGGCATGATTTATGATCGTAATGGTACCCCATTAGCCATTAATAATATTACATATCAATTAAATATCATTCCCGATAAGATAAAAAATCTCAATGAACAATTTGAACAGTTAAAAAGTATCGTCGATTTAACTGATGAAGATATTGAAAATTTCCAAAAAGAACGTCGTAATTATAAAGCGCACAGGCCTGTTCCATTAAAAGATAATTTGACCGAACAACAAATTGCTCGTTTTGTTGTTGATCAGCATCGGTTTCCATATGTTTCAATCGCCGATATACAGCATCGCTACTACCCTTATGGTGCATCTCTTACTCATATTCTTGGCTATATTTCTAAAATTAACAGCCAAGATAAACAGCGTTTAGATGATGAAAATAAAACCAGTGATTACGTGGCAACGTTTAATATCGGCAAAATGGGAATAGAAAGGTATTACGAAGACGTATTACACGGAACGCCGGGTTATGAAAAGGTTGAAGTCAACAGCCGAGGGCGTATTGTCCGACAACTTAACCAGCATCCACCGAAAGCAGGCGAGGATATCTATTTATCTATTAACCTTAAATTGCAGCTTTATATTGAGCAATTACTCGCTGGACGTAAAGCAGCCGTAGTTGCTATTGATCCGAATAATGGTGAGATTTTAGCCTTGGTTTCTAGCCCAAGCTATGATTCCAATCCATTTGTAGGCGGAATATCAAGTAGTAAATATAGCGAATTGCTTAAAGATCCAAATAAGCCTCTTTTTAATCGGGCTTTACTGGGCGCTTATCCGCCTGCTTCGACTGTGAAACCTTTTATTTCTATTGCGGCTTTAAGTGAAGGTGTTATTTCACCAAAAAGTGTGGTTAACGATCCCGGTTGGTGGCAATTACCTGGTACTGAACGACGTTATCGAGACTGGCTTAAATGGGGGCATGGTCGCGTTGATGTATTAAGAGCGATTGAAGAATCAGTTGATACCTACTTTTATCAAGTTGCCTATGATATGGGGATTGATCGCTTAAATTTATGGATGACTAAATTTGGTTATGGTGAGCGAACAGGTATTGATATATCACCAAACGAAGAAACTCGTGCGGTTATGCCGAGCCGTGAATGGAAAATGAAGCGCCATAAAAAGTCTTGGTTACAAGGCGATACCATTCCAGTTGGTATTGGTCAAGGTTATTGGACGGCAACCCCAATCCAAATGGCAAAAGCATTAACGACCTTGATCAATAATGGTAAAACTTACACACCACATTTTTTATTATATAAAAAGAGTGATATTTTAAATTCAAATGAACATCAACCAATAGTTAATTCTGAAAATTATATCGAAACAAATAGCTTAGTTGATGTCAACCCAACTTATTGGTCACTTGCTAAAGAAGGTATGAACCGTGTCATGTTTGGATCACGAGGAACGGCACGTAAGATTTATGCTGATGCAAAATATCAGGCAGCAGGTAAATCAGGTACCGCACAAGTTTACGGTTTGAAACAAGATGAAATCTATAATGCGCATAAGATCCCTGAGCATTTACGCGATCACGCATTATTTATTGCTTATGCCCCTTACGATAAGCCAAAAATTGCATTAGCCATTGTTTTAGAAAATGGTGGGGGCGGAAGCTCGAACGGTGGTGCGGTAGCGCGTAAAATCTTAGATTTTTACCTTATTGGTAATAATTCAACAGAGCTAGATGAACTATCATCCAATACAGGAATAGAGGACTAATGATGAATAATATCAAAAAGAGTTTTTGGCAAAAAATACATATTGATCCCCTGTTCTTTTTATTTATTACATTATTGCTTGCTTATAGCCTTTATATTCTTTGGAGTGCAACTGGGCAAAGTATTGATATGATACAAAAGCGAGTAATACAAATATTGCTTGGATTTATTGTAATGATTGTACTGGCTCAGTTTTCACCCAGAACCTATGAAAAGTGGGCACCATATCTATATGTCGTTTGTATTTTGATTCTATTATTAGTGGATATTTTTGGTTATACCAGTAAAGGCGCACAACGTTGGTTAGATTTAGGTATTTTGCGGTTTCAACCTTCCGAAATAGCCAAAATAGCGGTGCCATTAATGGTTGCCAAATTCATTCATCGTGACGGATGTCCGCCACCATTAAACACCACCTTACAAACACTTGCTATTATTGGCGTACCGACGTTACTTGTTGCGATGCAGCCCGATTTAGGTACCGCAATTTTGATTGTCATGTCAGGCATTTTTATTATCTTTTTAGCGGGCATGAACTGGCGCTATATTCTTGTTGCACTTATTTTAATAGCAATATTTTTACCGATTATGTGGTTCTTTTTAATGCATGATTATCAGCAAAAACGCGTATTAATGCTGATCAACCCTGAGCTTGATCCAAGTGGGGCTGGCTATCATATTATTCAATCGAAAATAGCAATTGGATCGGGCGGTATATGGGGTAAAGGTTGGCTTGAAGGTACACAATCGCAACTTGAATTTTTACCAGAGAGGCATACCGATTTTATCTTTTCAGTTATTGCTGAAGAGTTTGGTTTTGTTGGATCTATCGTTTTACTGATTCTATTTTTATGCTTAATTGTGCGCGGGCTGATTATTGCTACGCAAGCCCAAACCACATTTGGGCGAATCTTATCGGGTGGGCTAATTTTAGTGTTTTTTGTTTATGTGTTTATTAATATAGGTATGGTCAGTGGAATCTTACCTGTAGTTGGTGTACCATTACCACTCATAAGCTATGGGGGCTCATCTTTAGTCGTATTAATGGCAAGTTTTGGCATTATGATGTCTATCCACACACATCGATATATGTTATCTAAAAATATTTAACGGAATTTAAATAAATGACAAAGAAATTTAAATTATCTTTTGCTTTTTTCGTGCTTACAGTTTGTTCATCAGCATCGGCCGAAATGGCATTTCCTATTCCAGCTATTCCACAGTTAGATGCTGAATCTTATATTTTAATCGATGCAAAATCAGGTGAAATTTTGGCGCAATATAATGCTGAACAGCAGCGCGATCCGGCAAGTCTAACAAAAATGATGACCAGCTATGTGGTGGGTCAAGCGCTACAGACAGGGCGCATTAAAAATGATGATATGGTTGTGGTCAGCAAAGACGCATGGGCGACAGGTAACCCAGTGTTAAAAGGGTCATCATTAATGTTTTTAGAAGTCGGTAAAACGGTATCGGTTTCTGATCTTAACAAAGGCATCATTATCCAATCTGGTAACGATGCGTGTATTGCTATGGCTGAGCATGTTGCTGGTAGCCAAGGTGCTTTTGTTAATTTAATGAATGATTACGCCAAAAAAATTGGACTAAATCATACCCATTTTGAAACTGTACATGGACTTGATGCACCAGGGCAATACACAACAGCCAAAGATATGGCCTTTTTAGGACAAGCATTAATTCGTGATTTACCTGAAGAATATTCCATTTATAAACAAAAAGAATTTACCTATACCCTATCAAAACCCCAACTTAATCGAAATGGATTACTTTGGGATACCACATTAAATGTAGATGGCATCAAAACAGGTCACACCAATGCCGCAGGTTACAATTTAGTTGCTTCAGCGGTTGATGGCAATACTCGTTTAATTTCAGCGGTACTGGGTGGTCGCACCTTTAAAGGCCGTGAAGAAGAAAGTAAAAAGTTATTAGTCTGGGGATTCCGCTTTTTTGAAACCGCAAACCCTATAAAAGCAGGTACGCCATTAGCGACCGAAACGGTTTGGTATGGTGATGAAAATAAAGTTCAATTAGGTGCGATTGATGGATCTTATATCACTGTACCAAAAGGCCGCTCTGCAGATGTGCAAGTTGAATATAAAATTGATGATTATATTTATGCCCCAATCACTAAAGGCACTACAGTGGGTAAAATGCAGTTTCTATTAGATGGCAAAGTGATTAGCGAACAACCTCTGGTTACTTTACAAAACATCGAAGAAACAGGATTTTTCGGTGGTATATGGGATTGGATCTGCCTACAGTGCCATAAGTTATTCAGCTAATTTTTATTATCATTGTTCTGTAAGCGGACGCTTACAGAACAACCTACCCCCTCAAAAAATATAATCTAATATAAAAATCACCGCTCAAAAATTGTTATAAAAAATATTGATTTTATTTAAGTTTTTATTGTTTGTTTTAATATTTGCTTATTAAATAAATAATGTAAGCTTAATAAAACTTACCTACATCTAAATAACGATAATTAGCTTCTCTAACAGCTAATAAATAGAAATAAAGCTGGTAATCTTATACTTTTTATGGTATAAAACGCGCGCTACATTTCATATTATTTTTTTGTAAAATTAATGATGAATAAAAGTATTAAATTTAATGATTAATTAACGTTATAACACACACATATCATTACACTTTTCCGGGGTGCCTTTTATCTTGTGTAATTAGGTCGGTTAAAGCGGATATGTGGAGGCATAACCCCAACGTCAAAATGAGGAAATCATGACTACAGTATCAATGCGCGATATGTTACAAGCGGGTGTACACTTTGGACACCAAACTCGTTATTGGAACCCAAAAATGAAACCATTTATTTTTGGTGCACGCAACAAAGTTCATATTATCAATCTTGAAAAAACAGTACCATTGTTCAACGAAGCATTAGCTGAATTAAACAAGGTTGCTGCTCGTAAAGGTAAAATTTTATTTGTTGGTACAAAGCGTGCAGCTAGCGAAGCAATTAAACAAGCAGCTGAAAGTTGTGGACAATACTATGTTAATCACCGTTGGTTAGGTGGTATGTTGACTAACTGGAAAACAGTACGTCAATCAATCAAACGTTTAAAAGATTTAGAAACACAAGCTAGTGATGGCACATTTGATAAATTAACCAAAAAAGAAGCACTTATGCGTGCTCGTGAAATGGCTAAATTAGAAAATAGCTTGGGCGGAATTAAAAATATGGGTGGCTTACCTGATGTGATCTTTGTGATTGGTGCAGACCACGAACATATCGCTATCAAAGAAGCTAACAATTTAGGTATTCCAGTCATTGCTATTGTTGATACTAACTCAGATCCTGATGGAATTGATTACATCGTACCAGGTAATGATGATGCAATCCGTGCAATTCAATTATATGCTAATGCAGTTGCTGAAGCAGTACGTTCTGGTCGCGAGCAAAACCAATCTCCAGTATCTGAAGAAAGCTTCGTAGAAGAAGCTCCAGCAGCAGAGTAATAAACTCAAATATTTTCAGGGTCGATACTTAATGCTATCGACCTATTCTAATGAAAGTTATCACAATGGTTAAATAGAGGATTAAAAAATGGCTGAAGTTACCGCTTCTATGGTAAAAGAACTGCGCGAAAGAACTGGCGCAGGTATGATGGAATGTAAAAAAGCATTAGTTGAAGCTAATGGTGATATCGAACTTGCAATTGACAACATGCGTAAATCAGGTCAAGCAAAAGCCGCTAAAAAAGCAGGTCGTGTTGCGGCTGAAGGTGTTATTATTTCTAAAATCTCTGCGGACAAAAAATTTGGTATTATCTTAGAAGTGAACTGTGAAACAGACTTTGTTGCGAAAGATGCTGGATTTTTAGCATTTAGTGATAAAGTTGCTGAAGCAGCATTAACTGAACGCACTAGTGATATTGCTGCACTGCAAGCTAAATTTGAAGAAGAGCGCACAGCTTTAGTTGCTAAAATTGGTGAAAACATCGGCATTCGTCGCGTTGCACAAATCGCTGGTGATGTTGTGGGTAGTTACCAACATGGTGCGCGTATTGGTGTATTAGTCGCTGCTAATGGTGCTGATGATGAATTAGTTAAACATATTGCAATGCACATTGCTGCAAGCAAACCAGAATATGTTGATCCAAGCGATGTTCCAGCTGATGTTGTTGAACATGAACGTAACATTCAAATCGATATCGCAATGCAATCAGGTAAACCACGTGAAATCGCTGAAAAAATGGTTGAAGGCCGTATGCGTAAGTTCACTGGTGAAGTATCACTAACTGGACAACCATTTGTTATGGAACCTGCAAAAACAGTTGGCGAATTATTAAAAGAAAAGAGCGCAGCAGTTGCTTCATTCATCCGTTTTGAAGTGGGTGAAGGTATTGAAAAAGTTGAAGTTGACTTTGCTGCAGAAGTTGCTGCAATATCGAAACAATCTTAATCGTTTCAAAAAACCGCCGTTAAGGCGGTTTTGTTTATCTACAAAATATTTTAAAATTACTATAGGCTAATTTTTTAGCTTATTGAGTAATAAAACAACGAAATAGTGAGACTTCAGTATGGTGACCCCTTTCTATAAACGTATTCTTCTTAAACTCAGTGGCGAAGCACTACAAGGCGACGAAGGTTTTGGTATTGATGCAACCGTTCTAGATCGCATGGCGCAAGAAATCAAAGAGCTAATTGAAATGAATGTTCAAGTCGCTGTTGTTATTGGGGGCGGTAATCTATTTCGGGGTGCAGGGCTTGCTAAAGCGGGAATGAACCGAGTTGTTGGCGATCATATGGGAATGCTAGCAACTGTAATGAATGGTCTTGCGATGCGAGATGCGTTACACCGAATTGAAGTCAATGCCCGTTTAATGTCAGCCATTCCATTAAACGGTGTATGTGATGATTATCGCTGGACCGAAGCAATTAGCTTGCTTCGTCATGGTAGAGTGGTTATTTTGTCTGCTGGAACAGGCAATCCATTTTTTACCACCGATTCAGCAGCATGTTTACGTGGTATTGAAATTGAAGCTGATGTTGTTTTAAAAGCCACCAAAGTTGATGGTGTTTATTCGGCCGATCCCGTTAAAGATCCAACAGCAACACTTTATAAAACATTAAGTTATGACAAAGTGCTTGATGATGAACTTAAAGTGATGGATTTAGCTGCATTCACATTAGCAAGAGATCATAATCTACCCATTTGTGTCTTTAATATGAATAAACCTGGTGCATTGCGTCGCGTTATTTTAGGTGAACAAGAAGGGACATTAATTAATAACAAAGCAACAGTAACCAGTTAATTATCTTTATTTTAAATAAGGCTTTTATTATGTTAAACGAGATTCAAAAAGAAGCGCAAACGCGCATGGAAAAAAGCATTGATGCGTTTCAAAATCATATTTCTAAAGTTCGAACCGGTCGTGCATCACCAAGTTTATTAGATGGCATTATGGTTGAATATTACGGCAGCCCAACGCCACTGCGTCAACTAGCCAACATCGTTGCTGAAGATGCAAGAACGCTAGCTATCACCGTATTTGATAAATCATTAACCCCAGCTATTGAAAAAGCAATTTTAACGTCTGATTTAGGGTTAAACCCAGCATCAGCAGGTACTGTTATTCGCGTACCATTGCCACCACTAACAGAAGAACGCCGTCGTGATTTAACTAAAATTGTTCGTAACGAAGCGGAACAAGGTCGTGTATCTATTCGTAATATCCGCCGTGATGCCAACGATCAAATCAAAGCGTTACTAAAAGATAAAGAAATTTCAGAAGATGATGAACGTAAAGCACAAGATTTAATCCAAAAAGCGACAGATGCCGCAATTAAAAAATTAGATACAGTGCTTGCCGATAAAGAAAAAGAGTTAATGGAATTCTAATTCTTCTACTTTTTCCCTTTTCTTCTAAACGCTCTGTTTTATAAAGCAGAGCGTTTTTCCCTTGAAAAACTAATTTTTATACTGAAACCTATTTTAGGATGGAAAATACCAATATAAGTAATCTAAATTTTTATTGGTTGATAGGAAAAATCTTTTTCTTGTTAATCATAAGCAATAATTTATAATGATTAATTACTGGACGTCCGATATTACTATCGCTTAGTTATTTTATGTATTATTCAATTCAATTCAATTCTGTATAAGGATTATCAACGATGGCAAAATCTAATGTACCTGCAACAAAAAGCACAATGATATTAGATAAGCTAATACAGATTCTTTTTTCTGAACGAACTTTCGAAGGTTGTGAAGAATTTGAGTTCCGTAAAGATTTGAAGCCTTTTCCTCAAGGAGACTTAATTGGGGATCAATTGTGGGCATTTTTTTATGCTTGTAAGAGGGATGTTTCAACTGCATTATCGCTATTTGAAAAATCTTTTTCTTATAATGAATCTTATTTTATGATGAATTATATAACCTATTTATTTGATATAGGTTTCATTAAAAAACATATTGCAGAAATCATTAGGGCAAATAATCAAATTTCAAATAACTCTAATTTTTTAATATATTTGTTTGATGCATATTTATGGAATGGTAATTTTGAGGGAATTAATAAAGTATATCAAGAACTTGATAAATTAAATAAAAAAGATGTTATTTCTGAGTTATCTCAACGCCTTGATTCATGGCGTCAATTTCAAAGTAATTTAAAATTGAGTGATGAAAATATGCAATTTTTACTTAAAACTTTTCTTGATATAGCAGATACCTATCGGTTATCACATTCTCAAATTTGTTGTGAGTATTATCCAGACGATGATATTAATATTATGATACTAACAACCAACGAAACTGATTTTGTACGTTTGGCTAAAATAGATGGTGAGTTGACTGATAAAATTGCTGAAAATGAACTCCTTCATGATAAGGCTTTCGGCGTCTCTATTCGTTATCTAAAATCAGAATATCAAGTTATTACTTAGGAGGCGAAAGTAAGTGTCAGTAAACTGCAAAGACTTTCTCTCTTTTGCTGAAGATTCATTAAAACGGAATGATGAAATCTGTTATCGTAATGCAATTGCTAGAGCATATTATAGTTGTTACCATGCTATCTTATCTCCAATCAATTTTAGATTACCTAAAGATGAACCATCTCATAAAAGTGTGACCGATTATTTAGCAGCTCCGGGTAAAGATGAAGCCATTCCAAGAATGAAATTAATTTCTTTAAGGGCAAGATTGTTAGAGCAAAAAGCACTTAGAATTAAATGTGATTACCATTTACAAGAAACATTAGACAAAAAAGAAGCCGAACTTAGTATAGCTAAAGCTAGTAAATTTATACAAGATATAGAAGAATTTATACCTTTATCAAATGACTCAGCGCCAAACTCTTAACTATTACTACCTTTAAAAATAGCCCATTTAAAAAATATAGAAAGTCCCCCCTCAATGATAACGGTAAAAAAGCATTTAAAAATGTAATATAGACAGATGTAATATTTACTTTTTTAACTATTATTCAAAAAAAACAACCTAATTATCCTCAACAAAACCGGCTTATATCCCATGCTTTTAAGGCATACATAACTATAAAATATAAGTATTTTACATAGATTGATGAAGTGCCTATACTTTTTTGAAGTTAGTTATTTTAAACTATTTCTGCTTGTGTTATCCGCTCTAATCTTATCTATATAGATAAGTTGGTTTTTGGTTTAGAGGCATTTTACTGGCCAAGGTTTCAACGTTAATTCCACTATGGAGCTAGTTGAATAAAAGGTACTTTATGTCATGAAAACACTATTATCGTGTCAGACAGAATCAGAAAAAACATCCCATTGGTCTGCTGTTTTTTCATTATTTATGGGGGTAACCAGCCTTATTGCGGCTGAGTTTATTCCTATTAGTTTATTAACACCTATTGCACAAACATTAAAAATTACTGAAGGAATGGCAGGTCAAACGATCACTGCTGTTGGGATTTTTGCTGTTATTGCAAGTTTGCTACTAGCGCCGCTAACAAAAAAAATAAATAGACGATTAGTGTTATTAACGCTCTCTATTTTATTGATGATAGCTAATATATTAGTCGCATTTACACCTAATTATATCATTCTACTGATAGGGCGCAGCATATTGGGGATATGTGTTGGTGGCTTTTGGTCCATGGCCTCAGCGGTGACGCTACAACTTGTACCGACAAAAGATCTATCTCGTGCATTAAGTATTATCTATGCTGGTGTTTCAGTGGCAACGATTATTTCACTACCATTAGCAAGCTATTTAGGTAATCTGATTGGTTGGCGAAATATCTTTTTGCTATCGGCATTACTGGGTGCTATCGCCTTTATTTGGCAATTTATTGCATTACCTACTTTACCTGCACAGCAAGGTAATAGTTTTAAAAATATGTTTTTTCTCTTAAAACAGCGCTGGATAACGATAGGAATAGTAGCTACGATATTTAGTTATGGGGGATATCACATATTTTTTACATATTTAAGACCATTTTTAGAACATAATCTTGCCTTGCAAACAAATACCCTCTCTACGCTTTTACTTCTATTTGGCATTGCTAACTGTATTGGCACCCTTATTGCCGGTTTTGTGATGGGTAAACAATTTAAAATAACGATGATAGTTATTCATTTTATTTTATTGATGCTTGCTATTATTTTAATGTTTATCAATAAAAATATAACATTCAATATGTTAATCGTTATTGTTTGGGGGTTGATGTTTGGTTTTATTCCGGTAGGTTGGTCTACTTGGATTGTACGTACACTTGCCGATAAAGCCGAAATGATGGGCGGATTATCTGTTGCGGCGATTCAATTTTCTATCGGATTGGCAGCGGCAATGGGAGGCATCATCTTTGATCATAAGGGGATGCAAGGTATCTTTTTTAGTTCTGCGCTAATTTTTTTATGTGCCTTGATATTAATTAAACTCAGCTTTTGGTTATTTACTCGTGTAACAGCACATCCTATTGCATAGTAATATTTTTTGCAATTGATTGAAAATATTAAATTAAAATTCACTTATTAAAAGGATCACATTAATGAAAAAGGTTTTATTTTATTTCAAAGATAGTACTGCTTTAATCGTCTTTTTAAGTCTTTTTGGGTTATTTTTATCACCATCAGTAATGGGAGCCGATATGTCTAACAATGCGAATAATTTTTATCAAAGCGATAATGTCACTATGCAAAAAGTTAGTTTTCTAAATCAATATAAAATGAGCGTGGTTGGAAATTTATTTATGCCTAAAACGCTTGATCCAAAAAATAAATATCCAGCCATTATTGTTGGACATCCAATGGGTGCGGTTAAAGAACAAAGTGCCAATTTATATGCGACTAAAATGGCTGAACAAGGCTTTATTACATTAGCCATTGACTTATCTTTTTGGGGCGAGAGTGAGGGGCAGCCGCGTAATGTTGTATTGCCCGATATATATGCAGAAGATTTCAGTGCTGCAGTTGATTATTTAGGTACTCAAACTTTTGTGGATCGTCACAATATTGGCGTAATTGGTGTTTGTGGTAGTGGTAGTTTTGTTATTAGTGCCGCTAAAATTGATCCTCGTTTGAAAGCTATTGCAACGGTAAGTATGTACGATATGGGTTCGGCCAATCGCCATGCTCTTCACCATTCGTTAACACTTGAACAGCGAAAACAGATCACTAAACAGGCGGCAGAACAACGTTATGTTGAATTTACCGGTGGTCAGACATTATATACAAGTGGTACGGTCAATAAAGGGCAACTCAAACCAGAAGATGGTCCAATTGCCCATGAATTTTACGATTTTTATCGTACGCCTCGTGGTGAATATACGCCAGCCAGTTCAACGCCAGAACTAACGACTCACCCAACATTAACCAGTAATGTAAAATTTATGAACTTCTATCCATTTAACGATATTGAAACCATTTCACCACGACCAATGTTATTTATCACAGGTGATCAGGCTCATTCTAAAGAGTTCAGTGAAGATGCTTATAATCGCGCAATAGAGCCGAAAGAACTCTATTATGTAAAAGGAGCTGGGCATGTTGATCTTTATGATCGAATCGATTTAATCCCTTTTGATAAATTAACAACCTTTTTTAAAACGCATTTAAAATAGCCATTAATTTTTAATGAAATGTTGTCCCATAGCAAAGGGAGTAAGAATTTACGAAGCTCCCTTGCTTTTGCTCATCATTATAAAATAGCAGATGAATATCAAAAATGTTCTTTTAGCTGTTTTAAAAACAGTTCAGCAGCTTTAGAAAATACATGATATTTTTTCCAGACAATATTCACATCTACTTTCAATTTTGGATATAAAGGTCTAAAACAAAGCGGGTTATTGCCTGTTGTATTAATCAGTTTATCTAAACACAAGGCATACCCAATATGTTGTTCAACCATTAAAGCAGCATTAAATATTAAGTTATATGTTGCAATAATATTTAATTTTTCATAGTTTCGTTTAAACCATTGTTCAATGCTATCACTAACATATTTTTGTTGGGAAACAATCAGTGGTAATGACCATAAATCAGATGGAGAAATGACTTCAAGGTTTGCCAACGCACAATCTTTTCTCATTAATACTCCCCATGTATCTTGTTGAGGAAGGCACAATGATTCATATTTTGTTAGATGAGTCGGTTCAATTAACACACCAAAATCAAGTAATCCCTTATCAATACGTTCGGTGACATCATTTGCATTACCACTATAAATATGGATGCGGATGTGTGGGTAAACCTCTTGCATTGATTTAATCACATTCACCACCAACTTCATTGCATCGGTTTCACCACAACCAATATAAATATCACCACTAATACTTTCGGTGGGTGCTTGAAACTCTTCTTCTGTTTTATGCACAAGTTCCAGTATTTCCTCGGCACGTTTACGTAATCGTATTCCTTCATCGGTCAAGGTAATTCGCCTACTGCCACGAATAAATAGGGGGGTGCCAAGTGTTTGTTCAAGCTCCATCAACTGACGAGATAAGGTAGGTTGAGTTAGATGCAAATGGTTGGCGGCAGCGGTAATACTTTCTTCTTTAGCAAGAGCAAGAAAATAACGTAAAATTTTTATATCTATCATTTCCTTTTCCCATCATTCTTGTTTAACAATTATTTGATTTTTATGTTTAAAAAATGTTATGTCAGAATATGACGAATATTTACTTCCATTATTAACATAATCTTTTAAAAATCATCAGATGTTTTATCACAAATGATTTAAGTTGGATAGGTTACTCTTTGTTACCGCTCAGTATTGCCAAGCGAGTTAATTGGCATAGAGCATTTGGCAAAAAGTCAAATAAGCTTTGGACTTACACAGATGAGTGTTTTAGATGGTTTTTTGTTAAAAATCGGTCAGAAAATGTGCTGATTTTATTAAAGTTTTTATTGGCGCTTTTTTTATTCAAAAAACACCGCCAAAACCATTCTCCAAAACACGCCGTCAAAAGCTCAACTTTACTCACTTAACAAATCTTTACAAAATTTTAACAAAAAAACTAGCGCATTATTAATCAACCGGCTATAATCCAAACTCCCTCAAAGCAAGGGAAAGCTCATTAGTTGAGTGGTTAACCATAAAAAATAAAATAAAACAAATAATTAATTGAAGGGGTAATCGAAATGCGTTACCATCTACGGCATCTTGCCTTCCAAACTTCCGCTATAAATCTTTTTCAATTTCACCATAGTCAGAAACAGGCACAGTTCTTATTTTTATCAACTAAGTCATTTCGCGTAGCGAAGCTGTGTTTATCGGCAGGGCTGTCGTTGAGGTCTAGGTTTAAGCTTTTATCGTTCTTATCAATGTATTCATTGGTCTTTGCGCCCTTGTTGTTTTTGCCGTGTTCGTTTGATACACAGGCGTTATCGGCAAAAACAACAAGGGTGATTGAGGGTAGTGCGCCTTATTTAACGTTTGATGGAGGTCGAACTAAGGTAACTTCAAATGATGATTTATTGACTATTATTTTGCCGGATGGTACAAAGGTCACCCCTTCATCCAATACTTCAAGTGCAACCAATCCGATACTGATAACAAATGGAAGTACTTTTGATGATATACACATGGTGCTGCCGCTAGGGGTAAACACAGTAAACTTAAGTGACTTAATTACTCAAGGTAATTGGGGAGATGATGATGGAGATGGTCAGGGTACTAATGGTGTAATGGCATCAGGAGGGCGTATATCGGTGAGTTTTACTGATAAGAATGGCAGTACAGTAAGTCGTAGCGATACATTAGATATATGTAGTGCACCTTATAAGGTAATATTAAGTAGTACAAATGGTAATTTAACTACTCAGTATGGCATACCGAAAGGCAGGACTTTCGGAGGTAGTAGGGTAACGTATTATATCAATCCAAATTCACCGCCTAAAGTTTGTTACGCAAGGCCGAATGTTAGTTACATTGGAGATAACGCAGGTAAAGACATATGGAATCGTAATAAGGGCTTTCTTACTCAGTCAATAAATCCATCATCTTATGGGCTTAATTTCCCTACTACGGGTGCTTATGGATTGTTTTTTGATTTAGATATAGCCGGGGTTGATGCAAGTCAGTTGACTTGGTCTTCGGTTCCTCCTCATGGTGAGATAACTGCTATTGTCACATGGGTAAAACCAAACGATAATGATACATGGATTTCTGATAAATCCATGTATGTAACGCGGGTAACATTAAATGGTCCTAGAGCGGATGATGCGCGAATACAGTCAGATAATCCTAGTCCACTTCGTAGACCTATTTTACCTCAGACCTTTGAATTAGAGGGTAGGGATAAAAGTGGTAATGTGGTGATTAAGTACGGTTTTGTATTGCAGAAGTGGTTTGTCAATCGGGCTGATAAAGAGGATACTCCTTCACGTCAAACAACATGGTGTAGTAGTTTGGGCTATCGTCTGTCTAGGATAAGGGATTTAACCAATGCAAAATGTGGTGTACAGGCGGATGATGGGTTTCCATGTGTAGATGGGATAGATGGCGCCAAGCCGTCATCAGATGCTAGGTATTACCAGCGTCGAATAGGTGCAGGGTTTTTTACGGAGTGGGGTAGCATGGGCTATTACGCCGATGCGGGCTTCCGCCGTTTCAGAGGCTACTGGACGAGTGATGCAATATACGACACTAATTTTGATGTCAACTCGGATAATGGTTACGTCTACAGATACCGCGGCGGCAAACATCCTGCTGTTTGTACTACTCCTTAGTTAGGGGGTGGAGGGCGCTTATGGAGCAAATAGAGGGTAATATAACAAAGAAACAAGCCTTCGCGCAGTTTAGGCTTCCCATTAGCTTGCGCTTGTTGCCACTGAAAGAAATATAATTTCCTATATTAATAACAACGTGCACAAAAATAAGCATAGGGCTCTTTTAAAAATCCCTCAAGCGAGGGATTGATTTCGATTAATGGATTAAGCTATCAAGTGGGATATTAAACAGATGATTAAATCTTTTAATCACTGGTCGCGTTAATTTACGTTTGTCGTTTAATCTTTCATAAACTTGATTCGGTCATCCAATTGCTTGGGAAAGGTCTTTTACCGTTAGGTCTTGTTGTTCCATTCTAAATTTAATTGCTACCACGTCTGTGGGTGGCTCAATGTGGTAATTTTCATTTTCGTATTCTAACATCGTATCACAGACAAGCGATATGGCGCTTATATCATAAAGAGCAGATAACCGTTATTGATTTGGCTAAATGTTTATGGTTAGTCGTCCGACCATTTATAAAGTGCTAAAGAAAGTCAGGTTGAAGCTATTTATTCCTTTAGCTAGTAAGAATGAACGTTCCAAGGTTATTTTATTTGTCTTATTCCTGCATCAGAGTGCGCCGATAACTAAGTGAGGTCAGCATGCCAAACAGGAATGTTTGACGAGGCGTTGACATGAATGTTATTTCTTTCACAAAAAGTCTAAAACATCTAAAATCCAACCGTTTTCCAATGACCTCTACCACAAGTCTTAAAATCACACGCGACTTTTTAAACACTATTTTTATCTGTACTATTTCAATCAATTACGCCATAATGTTATAAAAATAACAGTACTTGGCTATATTTGTTATTTTTATAACATCCCTATTTATTTACATACTAACAATATTTAATTAAACATTATTACAAAGACATTTTAAGGATCTCGTTATGAGTTATGCAAAGTATATTGATCATACTTTACTCGCAATGAATGCGACGGAAGATCAAATTCGTAAGCTTTGTGATGAAGCTAAGGAATATCATTTTTATTCGGTTTGTGTAAATTCAGGCTATGTGCCTTTAGCAGCAAGTTTACTTAACGGTAGTGATGTAAAAGTGTGTGCGGTGGTTGGCTTTCCACTTGGTGCTATGCTCACTAGCGCTAAAGCGTTTGAAACTGAAATGGCGGTTAAAGCTGGCGCGCAAGAAATCGATATGGTTATTAATGTAGGTTGGTTAAAAAGCAATGATTTCGATGCCGTTAAACGGGATATTGAAGCGGTATTTAAAGCTTGCGGTATAGTGCCATTAAAAGTCATTTTAGAAACCTGTTTATTAACCAAAGAAGAAATTGTTAAAGTTTGTACAATTTGTAAAGAAATTGGCGTTGCATTTGTGAAAACTTCAACCGGCTTTAGCTTGTCGGGTGCAACTGTTGAGGATGTTAAATTAATGCGTGATACTGTAGGTAAAGAGATGGGCGTTAAAGCATCGGGCGGTATTCGCGATCGTGCAACTGCTGAAAAAATGATTCAAGCAGGTGCAACGCGTTTAGGTGCAAGCGCAGGCATTGCTATTGTATCGGGTGATACCACATCATCAAGCAGTTATTAATCAATAAACTTATCAATAAGCGACTTTATGTCGCTTATTGATATTGATGGAATCTGAATGGAAACGCAATCGCAAAAAAGAATTAATGACCTCATTCAAATTTTAAAAAAAACAGATAAGATCCATTTAAAAGAGGCCGCTAAGTTGTTAGCGGTTTCTGAAATGACCATTCGACGTGATTTAAGTAACATCCCTACATCATTAACGGTTTTAGGTGGTTATATTGTTAGTGAAGCTCGTTATCAAGCAACGCAATATTTTGTTTCCGATCAGCAAGATAAACAAGTTAACGAAAAGCTACATATTGCTAAACTAGCTAGCAAACTTGTTTTTGCAAACGATACCGTTTTTTTTGATTGCGGTACCACAATCCCTTTTATCATTGATGCTATTGATGATGAAATAACCTTTACCGCTATCTGTTATTCATTAAACGCATTTTTAGCATTACAAAAAAAACCTAATTGTAAGACAATTTTATGTGGTGGTTATTATCAGGTTAATAATGCTATTTTTACCTCTATTGGACAGCATTGCCAATTAAATTCGATTTGCCCAAATAAAGCGTTTATTTCAGCTGCTGGGGTTGATATATCACGAGGAGTCACTTGTTACCATTTTGATGAACTTGATATGAAGTTGCAAGCTATGAAACAATCTGATCAGCGTATTTTGATTGCCGATCATACTAAATTTAGTCAAGTCAAGCCGGCTTTTATTAGTGAATTAACGCTGTTTAATCAAATTATTACCGATAAAGCCCCGACTAAAGAATTTATCTCTTTTTTCAATAACCATAATTTAAAACTAATGTATTAATATGCAAAATATCACAATTTTAGGGTCGACTGGTTCAATTGGTTGCAGTACGCTAGCGGTTATTGCTCAAAATCCTCATCTGTTTAAGGCGTATGCCTTAGTGGGTGGCAATAATGTTGCCAAAATGACTGAGCAATGTTTGGCATTTAAGCCTAAATACGTTGCTATGGCAACAGCGCAAGCGGCTAAGGAGCTAAGAGCAAATCTTGCTAATCTAAAATTGGATATTGAAGTGTTAAGCGGTGAACAAGCCATTTGTGATTTAGCGCAGTTGCCCGAAGTCGATCAAGTGATGGCCGCTATCGTTGGTGCTGCTGGGCTAAAACCAACCCTTGCGGCAATTAAAAAAGGTAAACGTATTTTGCTTGCCAATAAAGAATCTCTTGTGACCTGTGGGCATCTGTTTATGCAAGCGGTTAAAGAGTATGGCGCTGAACTGTTACCTGTGGATAGTGAACATAACGCGATTTTTCAAAGTTTGCCAATAGCGGTACAGCATAATTTAGGTTTTGCTAATTTGGCTGAACAGGGTATTACTAAAATAGTTTTAACGGGTTCGGGTGGGCCGTTTCGTGATTGGGAATTCGATAAGCTTGCATCGGTTACGCCAGCGCAAGCAGTTGCACATCCTAACTGGTCGATGGGTAAAAAGATTTCTGTGGATTCGGCAACCATGATGAATAAAGGACTTGAGTATATCGAAGCTCGTTGGTTATTTAATGCAAGTGCCGACGAAATGGAAATTATTATTCATCCGCAATCGATTATTCACTCCATGGTACGTTACCAAGATGGTAGTGTGGTGGCAGAACTAGGTGTGCCTGATATGTGTACGCCGATTGCTTATGCTATGTCTTACCCCAAACGGGTTGCTTCAAGTGTACCGCCTTTGGATTTTTGTCAAATTTCGGCTTTAACGTTTACACAGCCTGACTTTAATCGTTATCCTTGTTTAAAATTGGCAATAGAAGCGTCCAATCAAGGGCAAGCTGCCACAACGGCACTTAACGCAGCCAATGAAATTGCGGTAGAAGCATTTTTGCAACATGAAATTGGTTTTATGGATATTGCCAAAAATGTAGCAAAAGTATTAGATCAATTAGCTTTCCCTGAGCCAAGGACAATTGACGAGGTTTTTATGATTGATCAGTGGGCAAGATCGCAATGTGGCCAGCACTAAACGCGATTTGATTTTTATAAACAGTGAGTTAAATAGGTCGTAAGGGCAGTCAATCGCAATGACATTTTGAAAGTATTATGTTCAACGTTGCTGCCCTATTCATGCTTTTCTTGACTAAGCGATTTGTTTAGCGGTTAATGTTGGATTATCGCTAATAAATGATTGTAAAAATCTGCTATCGGGTAGCGCAGTTAACGCGCCTTTTTGGGTGGTCGCTAAGGCACCACAAGCACTAGCTATTGTCATCATGCTTTCTAACATGAGTTTATCTTCAGGCATTCCTGATGAGGCAATACTGCTAAGTAGTCCTGCCACAAAGGCATCGCCCGCACCGGTAGTATCAATACTATTTACATGGTAAGAATCAAACGAAAATGTTTTGCCTTGCCATAAGGCAATACTGCCATCTTTACCTTTAGTAATTAACTTTAATGGTGCCTCATAGTGTTGTTGTAGTTTACTTAATGCTTCATGCCAGTCATTGGATTGCGTGAGCCAAAATAGTTCTTCATCTGATAGCTTAAGGATATCGGCATCATGACAAAATTGAGTAATAGTTGTGCGCATTTCATCTTTATTTGCCCACATCTGTTCACGCAAGTTAACATCGAAGCTAATTAAGCCATTTTTAGCGGTAAGGTTTTCAATGGCGGTTTTAAGCGTTTGCCGACAAGTGTGTCCCACGAGTGCCAAAGAGCAAAAATGCAAAATATCTTGGTTAAAATCAGGTATCGCTTGCTGAGACAAAAATTGATCAGCAGAAGGTGAAACCAAAAAAGTAAAACTTCGTTCTCCATTTTGGCCTAAATCAACAACAACAGTACTTGTTTTATGGTGATCATCTTTTTCAAGGCTTTGGCAATCAACATGATATTCAAGGAACGTTTTTTCCATAAAATGACCAAAAGGATCATTTCCCACTCGGCCAATAAAAGCGGAAGGTAACCCCAATTTTGCAATACCAATTGCGACATTAGCCGGTGCGCCACCCGCACAAGCTTGATAATTCATATCGCCAAATGGTAACAAGTCAATAACAGCATCTCCAAGAGACCAAACTTTAGTATTATTCATTTTTTACTCGATTATAATTAGTGACTAAGGTAATCTAGAATAAATATAGATTACCGCTAAGCTTTGTAAAATATGTCATCTTTTTGCTTTTTAATAAAGTCATTGATGTTTAATTTATTGTTGAATTAATGATGGTTATTTTTTTAAAAGTTTGTCATAGACTAAATCATTTGGCAAAAAATTCATTGTTAACGTTAAAAATGTGTGACTATCATCACATATTTTATCGCTAATTTCATTAATAGTTAACGTTAACAATTAAATTAAGATACTATTAAATAAAGATATCTACTATTGGATAAAAAGGGGTTTTTATGTCTACTGCTATAGATAAAGCTAATCAAGCTGTTAAAAATTTAGAAAAAGTGATGAATAAGCAATACTATCCTCATTTTCATTTAGCACCCTCAGCAGGTTGGATGAATGATCCTAATGGTTTGATTTACTTTAACGGTCAATATCATGCTTTTTATCAGCATCATCCTTACGATGAAAATTGGGGGCCAATGCATTGGGGACATGCTGTTAGTGATGATTTGGTTACATGGCGTAGATTGCCAATCGCGATTGCTCCTGATCAAGAATTTGATAAAAGCGGTTGTTTTTCTGGCTCAGCGGTTGATAACCATGGTGAATTATGCTTAATTTATACAGGTCATCTTTGGTTAGCAGGTCAGGGTAATGATGAGCAGATTCGGCAAGTCCAATGTCTGGCAAGTAGCAAAGATGGTATTCATTTTGAAAAGCAAGGTACAGTACTTACGTCAAAAAATGGTATTATGCACTTTCGCGATCCTAAAGTGTGGCAACAACATGGCAAGTGGTGGATGGTGGTCGGTCAACGAACACCAAATGATGTGGGGCAAGTTTTACTTTATAGTTCAGATGACTTAAAAAATTGGATATTTGATCATGTCGTGGTAAGTGATATCGATCCTGATGTTTATATGCTTGAATGTCCAGACTTTTTTCCGCTAGGTGATAAATGGGTTTTGATGTTCTCGCCACAGGGTATGAAAGCAACAGGCTATCAGTACCGTAATCGATTTCAATCAGGTTATATTGTGGGTGATTGGCAACCAGGGCAACAATTTTCAACGGTTAAACCTTTTCAAGAGATGGATTTTGGGCATGATTTTTATGCACCGCAATCATTTCTTGCTGCTGATGGGCGTCGTATTGTGTTTGCTTGGATGGATATGTGGGAGTCAGCGATGCCGAGCAAAAAAGATAAATGGGCTGGTGCATTTACGCTGCCGCGTGAACTCATTTTAGATCAAGATAATAAAGTCCGAAACCGCCCGATTAAAGAACTTGAAGCATTGCGAGAAAATCCGGAATTATTTGGTGAAATAATGCTGAGTAGTGAAATTAAACACACCAATATTCAATCCATTAGTTGCGAACTTACTATTGAATTTGATTTAACACAAAGTACCGCTGAACGCTTTGGTTTACAACTAGCAGCAACTAATGATGGTAAGCAGGCGACACTTTTGTATATTGATCTACAATCAGAACGCCTTATACTTGATCGCAGTTTATCCGGTCCTGAATTAACCGGTTATCGTAGCGTACCGCTACCAAAAACAGATAAGCTAACTTTGCATATTTTTGTTGATGCCTCCTCTGTCGAGGTTTTTGTTAATGATGATTTGTATAGTCTCACTAGTCGTATTTATCCACAATTACCGGCCGAGCGAGTCATCAACCTCTTTGCTGAAAACGGAAAAGCGAAAGTTAAAAAATTGGAAAGTTGGCAATTGAAATCTATTTATGCGTAATATCAATTCACTGCCTTTTGGCAGTGAATTTTCGTTTTAAAAACTGCATTTTTATCGCCCTATTCCATATAATCACAAACAATAAATCATGATTTAAAACTATCAATGCAGCGCATTATTTTTTCACTACTCTATTGGTTTAGTGATTATTTAGCTTTTGTTTTGCATCTCGTTTATCATAAACCCCAAAATGGTCTACAATTGTACTACTGGCTTTATTTAGCCCTAACACTTCCACTTGTGCACCTTCTTTGCGGAATTTAATCACCACTTTATCTAAAGCCGCTACAGCGGTTATATCCCAAAAATGTGCATGGGTAAGATCGATTGTTACCTTTTGTATAACCTCTTTTAAATCAAATGAACTAATAAATTTTGTAGAGGAAGCAAAAAATACTTGTCCATACACGGTATAAATACGTTGTTCCTTGCTGGGTTGCTCTGTTTTTATTTGTAGGTAATGAGCGACTTTATTGGCATAAAACAGCGATGCCAGTAATACCCCAACAAATACGCCATAAGCAAGGTTATGGGTAAATACAACGACAACTACAGTTGCCAGCATCACAATATTGGTTGAAAGTGGGTATGATTTCAGGTTTTTAATCGAGTCCCAGCTAAAGGTACCAATGGAAACCATGATCATCACTGCTACTAACGCAGCCATTGGAATTTGGCTTACCCAGTCTTGTAAAAAAACAACTAATAATAGAAGTACAGTTCCAGCGATAAATGAGGATAGACGCGTTCGTCCGCCTGACTTCATATTTATAATTGATTGCCCAATCATTGCGCACCCCGCCATACCGCCAAAGAAGCCTGTCACGATATTAGCAATACCTTGTCCTTTGCACTCTCGGTTTTTATCACTCGGTGTATCGGTAATATCATCTACAATGGTTGCGGTCATCATTGATTCTAATAAGCCGACAATGGCTAATGAAAGAGAGTAAGGCAGAATAATCAATAAGGTATCAAGGTTAAAAGGGACATTCGGGAGTAAAAACGTAGGCAAGCTGGTGGGTAATGTACCCATATCACCCACCGTGCGTATATCCATGCCAAAATACATATAGATACCGGTAAGAATAAGAATGCAAAGTAGCGGTGAAGGAATGATTTTTCCTACTTTGGGGATATAAGGGAACAGGTAAATAATGCCAAGCCCAGCAATGGTCATTGCATAGACATGCCATGTGACATTGGTTAGCTCAGGAAGTTGTGCTAAAAAAATTAAGATGGCTAATGCATTAACAAAACCCGTTACCACAGAGCGAGAAACAAAGCGCATTAAGTTCCCTAATTGAAGAAAACCAGCAATAATCTGAAACATACCGCATAAGATTGTCGCGACCAGTAAATATTCAACCCCATGTGCTTTAACCAGTCCGGCAATGACGAGCGCCATTGCACCAGTAGCGGCAGAAATCATTCCTGGGCGACCACCGGCAAAAGCAGTAATAACCGCTATACAAAAAGCCGCATACAGCCCCATTTTAGGGTCAACACCGGCAATAATAGAAAAAGCAATTGCTTCAGGAATAAGGGCAAGTGCTACAACTATGCCCGATAGAACATCATTTCTGATATTGGAAAACCATTGTTTACGTAAAGATTGCATTGAATTTAATCACCACTGAAAAAAAGAAAATTGCCGCGTGAAGCAATGCACTTATAAGGTTATCAAAAGTTGATAGGGAAGATATGACTTGTGTGCATCACGCGAGTAACTATAATTATTCTTGATAGAAAGAACGCGCAAAAAGCTACACAGGTATACTCCATAATGAAATTATATTTTTTATAATAATAGAACTTAACCCATTGTACAATGAATAATTTTCTCATTATCTTTGAAAGTTATAATATTTTTATTGCTTAAAAATTTTAATCTAACCATGCAAATTTAAATGATACCGTTGCAATAGATCTATTTATTATAGGATTTAATGACGGCATTAACCGTCATCATTAAAAGCAAAATAGACAAAATTGAAAATGGGATTGGGCATTGGCGGTTAAACAACGTTTTAGATCTGTTTTTTTATGCCTTTATTTGGTTTGAGCTAATATATTTTATTTCAATTACAAAGAGGCTCTTTCTAAATAAGGTGATGCTACCTGTATTATCTCTTTTTGGCTTTTGCCATGAATAATATGTAACGCAGCTTTTTGGCCAATTTCATAATGAGGCAACTGGACTGTTGTTAATGGAGGATAAAATAGTTCACCCGTTCCCACCATATTATCGTAACCTAATACAGCAATGTCATTTGGAATACTTAATCCTTGACCGAGTAAAAATTGATAAGCAACAAAAGCGATTCGATCATTACCACAAATCAGTACATCAAAATCAGGTGTTTTATGACAATGTTGTTTCAATATATCAACCGTCATCATATATTCTTGTGCAAGGTCACCCGATAATATTGAGGTGTGATAACTGGTAAGAGCATTTAAATGATAACCCGCATCGAGCCACGCTTGCTCAACGGCTTTACGTCTGGTTTTACCTGCTAATGTGTTTTCTGATAAATAGATACATAGCGGCTTTTTATAGCCTTTATTTATGACCTGTAGCATGGCTTGATATTGACCTAAATAGTCATCAGGAATGTAGCAAGCAAGTTGCTTTGAATCGCTTATACAGTTAGCTAATACAACGTTTTTATCTAATAACTTTTCAGGTAGTTCAACTTTTCTTAATCCCATTGTGGTATAGATGATACCGTTAGGGCGATATGACAGTAGGGTATTAATGGCATGATCGGCATCTTTATCATCAAATAAATTAACAATAAAAGTATTCCATCCATGATTTTGGGCTGTTTTTTCTATGGCTTGGAGCAATTCTACTGAAAACGGTGTCATGGCGGTTTCTAATGCTAAAACACCAATAGCAGAAGGTCCTGAGTTATCACCACGAATCTTTCTTGCCGATAAATCAGGCACATAATTAAGTTGCTCAATAGCTTGTTTAACGCGTTTATAAGTTTCTTTATTTAATTTGTCAGGATTATTTATTGCACGTGAAACCGTCATCAGTGAAACAGATGCTAATTTTGCAACATCCTTAAGTGAAGCCATTGTTAATCCTTTTGCTTAACAAGATAAAATTATTATCGGTCATTACTTATGGGAGATGATACCACAAATATAAATGATAAAAAGTGTGAGGAGGTTAACATTTATGATAATCGATTCTATCTATTTCGTATTAAATATGGTCATAATGTTAACATTAACATGTTAACGTTAAACTTTATCAAATTTCAACAATATAAGAGTAATAAACATGAATATGATACAAAATAGAAACTATTGGTTCTCGTCTGGTTACCTTATTACGTTTTACGCTGCGTGGTCGCTTTGGTGGTCTTTTTATGCCATTTGGTTAAAAGGTAAAATTGGCTTATCGGGCGAACAGTTAGGTATTGTTTATGCAGCTAATTCTGCCGCAGCCATGTTTTTTATGATCTTCTATGGCATTATCCAAGATAAATTACAAATAGGAAAAGCGGTAGTAACCTTTCAAAGTATTATTATGGTGCTTATTGGTCCATTCTTAATTTATGTGTATGAACCTTTATTGAAAAATGATTTTATTTTTGGTGTGTGTATCGGCGCCCCTGTTTTAAGTGCTAGCTTTATTTCAGGTAGTGCTTTGATTGATTCGTTTATTGAGCGTATTAGTCGATTATTTGGTTTTGAATTCGGTCCTGCGCGTTTTTGGGGATCGTTTGGTTATGCGGCTGCCACCTTTGTTGCGGGTATTTTATTTAGTATTGATCCGCATATTAACTTTTGGATGGCATCGGTTGTTGCTGCTATCTTTTTAATTATTAATATTGTATTTAAACCAACACACTATCAAGGATCGCAGACCGAAAATAACAATACTGCTTTAACAGAAAAAACATCGACCATACCCACAATGGGTGAAATTTTCTCACTATTTGGCTTACAAAAATTTTGGTTGTTTGTCTTGTTTGTTATTGGTACTTACAGCTTTTATACCATCTATGATCAGCAATTATTTCCGAATTTTTATACCAGTTTTTTTGAAAAGAAAGAAGATGGTTATCAAGTTTATGGCTATTTAAATTCTTTCCAAGTCTTTTTAGAAGCAACTTGTATGATTATTGCGCCTTATTTTATTAATAAAATGGGGGCTAAAAAATCATTATTAGTTGCCGCACTGGTTATGATTTGCCGAATTGCGTTATCGGCAACATTGGATAATATTTATTTGATTTCCTTCGTTAAACTTTTTCATGCGATTGAAATTCCACTATTTATTTTGGCAATGTTCAAATATATTGTGGGTAATTTTGATGCAAGATTATCAGCGACCCTTTATTTAGTTGGGTTTAATATTTCATCCAATCTTGGCGTTATTGTGTTGTCATGGTTAGTTGGTAAATTATTTGATAATACCGGATATGCGACAACATTTTATGTCCTTGCCGGGGTTGTTTTACTGACTTCGGTGATAGCAATATTTACTTTAAGCGATGAGCAAAAATCAAAACAATAATAATTTTAAATTCGCACTAACAATAATAACAAAATGGAAACATGGAATTTCCATTTTGTTTTTTAACGTGATGATAAATGAATACAAAACTTGCTTCTAGGTTAAGTTTGCGAAACAATGTTAACAATTTTAGTTATTGTGTACAGGAACATGTCGTGAACGATGCAAAAATAGTTGTTAAACCCGAGATGTTATGGCAAGCCATTCGACAAGAAGCATCGACATTAGTCGAAAGTGAACCAATGCTGGCGAGTTATTTCCATGCAACTTTACTCAATCATGAAGATCTGGGTAGTGCTTTAAGCTATATTTTAGCTAATAAGCTTGTTTCTCAGGTTATGCCGGCTATTGAAATTCGTGAAATTGCTCGGCAAGCATATAAAGCTGATGAAAATATTATTCAGTCCGCAATAAACGATATTCTAGCTGTTTATATTCGCGATCCAGCAACTCATTATTATTCAACGCCACTGCTTTATTACAAAGGTTTTTTATCACTACAAGCTTATCGAATTGCACATTGGCTTTGGCAGCAAAACCGTAAATCATTGGCTATTTTTTTACAAAGCCAGATTGCGATAGTGTTTGGGGTAGATATTCACCCAGCAGCAAAAATTGGCTATGGGGTGATGTTTGATCATGCGACAGGCATTGTGATTGGTGAAACCGTGGTAATTGAAAACGATGTTTCTATTTTACAATCTGTCACCTTAGGTGGCACGGGTAAACAAAATGGTGATCGCCACCCAAAAATTCGTGAGGGTGTGATGATTGGTGCACACTCCACGATTTTAGGCAATATTGAAATAGGCAAAGGGGCTAAAATTGGTGCAGGTTCAGTTGTGTTAGATCCTGTGCCACCGCATACCACCGTTGCCGGCGTGCCAGCAAAAGTGGTGGGTTGCCCTGATTGCGACAAGCCAGCTTTAAATATGGATCAAGATATTTAATTGTTATTAAAGAATAAAAAACGCCGCAAATAGATATCGACGGCGTTTTGTATAACTGTTACTTAGTATTAAGGTTTACATCCATGGTTGGATATGGAATATTGATATTATTTTCAGTTAGCCCATTTTTGATATTTTCAAGCAATTCACCTTTTACGGTGCCGTAATTTTCATTTAATGTCCAAACTAAAACATTAAAATTCATTGAGGAAGCATCTAATACATCTAATCGAATGGTTGGCTCTTTGGTGGTTAATATATTATTGGTTTTATCAACGGCTTGTTTTAATACTTGATAAACTTTTTGAATATCTGAATTATAACCCACATTAATCACCAAATCTAAACGTCTTTCAGGCAAACGTGTATAGTTAATAATATTGGCACTCACTACTTGACTATTCGGGATCACAACAAGTTCATTCGTTGGGGTAACAATAGAGGTTGAGAAGATTTGTATAGAATCAATAACGCCTTGCTGGCTATTGATGATGACAGTTTCACCCACTTTAAATGGGCGAAAAATAATTAAAATAACCCCAGCGGCAAAGTTAGATAGCGAACCTTGTAATGCTAAACCAATCGCTAAACCAGCGGCACCAATAACAGCAACAATCGAGGCCGTTTGTACGCCTAATTGACCTAAAACGGCAACCAAGGTCATGACAATGATGACATAGTACGACAAAGCACTGACAAATTTAACAACGGTCGGATCAACGTGTCGGTTGAATAATATCCGTTTTAATTGGTTGCTAATAAATCTGGCAATAGTTCTACCAATAACAAAAATAAGAATAGCAAAGCAGAAATGAGCGATATAGCTAAATACAACCCCATCATATCGTTTGATAAAGGTAAGGGTATGATTTAAGAAATCTTCAAAATTCATCTTATTATCCTCGGTAATAGGGAATAGAAATTTCTGTTAATGTGTTTTTGTACAAAATTGGCTAAACCAGTTGTTTAACTAATAAAGTCCAACGTGTATCAAAATTAGTGGTTGGTAGATATTTAAAACCTGAACGAGAATAACGCGCCATCATACCTTCACAATAAGCTAATAACTGGCTAGATAAAATCCGTTCGTCTGTTATAAAAGCCACTCCCTCACGAATTTTTCGTTCACGTAAAACTTGTTTAATTTGAGTTTCAATGCGTTCAAATAGCTGGCTAATTCGCTCTTGTAACTGTTCTTGCTCAAACATTAATGCATGACCGGTCATAATTCTGGTTAATCCCGGGTTTTTTTCAGAAAAACCTAATATCAAGGCAAGAATAAGTTGTAAACGCGTAAAGGTATTAGGCTCATCTTGAATAATCACATTAATGCGCGACAATAAAATATCTTCAATATAGATAATTAAGCTTTCAAACATTTTTGTTTTGCTTGGAAAATGTCGATATAACGCTGCTTCAGACACACCAACTGTTGCGGCTAATTTGGCTGTCGTAATTCGTTGAGTACCTTCATTAGATTCAAGCATTTTTGCCAATGCTTGTAAAATATCTTCTTTACGATTTTTATTTTTGCTACTCACAGTCATTTTTTACCCGAATGCCCAAATCCACCTTCTCCACGCGCTGACTCAACAAATTCATCAACAATGTTAAATTCGGCTTGTACAACCGGAACAATAATTAATTGGGCAATTCGATCGCCTGCCTCAATAACAAAAGGCATTTGACTACGATTCCAAACTGGAACAAATAATTGGCCTTGATAATCAGAATCGATTAAACCGACCAAATTACCAAGCACAATACCATTTTTTGAACCAAGCCCTGAACGAGGTAATACTAAAGCAGCCAAACTAGGATCGGCAATATGCATTGATAAGCCCGTCGGCGTTAAGATTGTTTCACCTGGTTTGATTTCGGTGGTTTTATCAAACATCGCGCGTAAATCAATGCCAGCAGATCCTTCGGTTGCATAGGTTGGGAGTGGAAATTCATTACCCAAACGTTGGTCTAATACTTTTATATCAATTTTTCTTTTCATCATGACTCGCTTTATATCGTGTTATAACAGCTTGAAGTAACTGTGTTGCTAATTGTTGTTTACTGCTTAATGGTAACGTTTGCTCACCATTTTGCCAATATAGCGTTAATGTATTTTGATCAGAATTAAAGCCGATGGTTTTATCTGAAACATCATTAGCGCAAATTAAATCTAGATTTTTTGTGATTAATTTTTTTAGTGCATAAGTTTTGACATCATGAGTTTCTGCTGCAAATCCTACCACAAAAGGGCGATTCGTTTTTAGTGCTGCGACACTTGCTACAATATCGGGATTTTTTACTAATTCAATAATAAGTTCTTCGTTATCGCTGGTTTTTTTGATTTTTTGTGTCGCAATTGTTTTGGCATGATAATCGGCAACCGCTGCGCACGAAATAAAAATAGTTGATTTTTGCGCGCAATTTAATGCTTCATCATACATCTGTTTAGCGCTTTTAACGTCAATTCGCTTGACACCATTTGGCGTATCTAAATGGACTGGTCCACTAATTAATGTAACGGTAGCCCCCATTTGCGCCGCCGCGTTTGCAATTGCAAAGCCCATTTTTCCTGAACTGTAATTACTAATGTAACGAACTGGATCGATTTCTTCGATCGTTGGGCCTGCTGTAATGGTAATGGATATGTCTGAAAGTACTGAAGTTGCTTTAAAATAGAGTGCAAGTTCTTCAACAATTGCGTGTGGCTCAAGCATACGCCCAGGTCCAATATCACCACAGGCTTGAAACCCGTTATCTGGTCCTAAAATTAAGGTATTTCTTGAGGCTAATACTGATAAATTATGTTGAGTTGCCACAGCTTTATACATTTGTTGATTCATTGCTGGAGCAATGGCTATTGGTGCTGGCGTGGCTAAGCAAATAGTTGATAACAGGTCATCAGCAATACCATTGGCCATTTTGGCAATAATATTGGTAGTTGCTGGCGCAATTAAGACTAAATCAGCCCATTTGGCCAGTGCAATATGACTCATAGAAAGCTCGGCCGATGGATCAAAGAGATCACAAGATACTTGATTGCCAGAAACAGCTTGCAGGGTCATTTTAGTCACAAAATGGCTAGCTGAATCCGTCAGCACGACATGCACTTGCGCTCCTGCTTTTTTTAAATGGCGAACAAGATCAGGGCATTTATACGCAGCAATGCCACCTGTAATGCCTAACAAAATATGTTTACCCGATAGACTCATGATCAAGCTTCCTTCACATCAAGATGAAAGCGCTATATTACCACAATTCAGTTAGATAATAAGTAGCTCTTTTGCATTGGCTAATGTTGCTTCTGTAATTTTATCGCCACCTAATAATCTGGCTAACTCATTTAACCGTCCATTTTCATCCAATTTTTGCATATCGGTTGAGGTTTGTTTGCTATCTGTTTGTTTACTCACAAAATAGTGCTGATTTGCTTGCCCTGCCACTTGTGGTAAGTGTGTGACGGTAATTACTTGGGTCGATTGCCCAAGTTGCCTTAATAGTTGCCCCACTTTAGCGGCAGTTGGACCACTAATACCAACATCAATTTCATCAAAAATTAAAGCAGGAGTATCCATTTTTTGCGCCGTTAAAACTTGAATGGCTAAGGCAATACGTGATAATTCACCACCAGATGCCACTTTAGCGAGCGGTTGTGCACTTTGCCCCGCATTGGTACTGACTAAAAAAGTGACTTGATCGGCGCCATCTTCATTTAATCGATTTTCATCAAAAGCGATATCGATACTAAATTGCCCATTAGGCATGGATAATTCATGCATAATGGTGGTTACTTTTTTGGCTAAAGTTTTACTTATTGTGATCCTTTTTTGATGCAATTTAGCGGCAATGTCAACCGCGAGTTGATGGTATTTGCTAATATCGGTTTTAAGTTGTTCGCTTTGTTCATCCTGTTGATTAATTTGTTTAAATTCAGCTAACAAGGTCTGATGCAAATCGGGTAATGCTTCGGGAGCAACATGATGTTTACGCGCTAAAGCAATTTGTTTAGATAATCGCTGTTCAAGCTGCATAACGCGAGCTGGATCAATTTCTAAACGTTCACTATAGTGACGAAGTTCGTAGCTAGCTTCTTTAATCTGAATGGAAGCCTCGTCAAGCATGTTACAAACATTATGTAAAGTTGGATCGAGCTCAACCAATTCTTGAACACTATTTTTAACACTACTGAGCAAATTACTGACGTTATATTCATCGGCTTCATCTAACAACATTACAGATTGTTGACTTAGATTGATTAATTGTTCACTGTTGGACAATCGTTTATATTCTTCATCAATTTGTTGATATTCACCAGAAATTGGTGAAAATTCGTTTAACTCTTTTAACTGATATTGCAAAAGTTGTATATGTGCATCACGCTCTTGCCGTGTAGTTTGGTATTGCTGGTAAGCTCGTGTTGCTTCTTTCCACTGTTTATAGGCTTGCTGCATTTGGGCGAGCAAGGTGGGTTCATTCATATAATGATTTAGTAACAACTGTTGATAATCACTGCGTAACAGGCGCTGATGTTCATGTTGCCCATGAATTTGAATCAACATTTGCCCCAAATCTTTTAATTGCGAAATAGGTACCGCACGACCATTAATAAATGCTTTAGAACGCCCATCTTGATTAATCACTCTGCGTAAAATGCATTCATTGCCCTCATCAAGCTGATTTTCTCTCAACCACGCAAATGCAGCCGGCGTATCATCAAGCACAAAGCTTGCAGAAATATCAACACGATCAGCACCATGCCGAATAGATGAGGCATCAGAACGATTACCCAAACATAATCCTAATGCATCAATAGCAATAGATTTCCCCGCGCCCGTTTCACCCGTAATAGTGGTCATCCCCGTAGTAAAGTCAACAAGAAGCTGATCCACAATAGCAAAATTATTAATAGTTAGTTGAGTTATCATAATAAATTAATACATAAGGCTAGTTATAATATTGGCAGTATAGCAGTAAAAACACTGTAAATAAATACAGGTGATTGTTTTTATTTTTTCGAAATTTTGGGGGGAAAGCACACGGGGGGATTCTGCCGTATCAATATTGACAATAATGATTAAGTGCACCTCCAAAAGCAAAATTTACGTATAGTCTTAGTCAAGATATTCCCACTTTGTGTGCATAAAGGAAACCTAACTTTAGGTATTTCGGGTTTTATCAATACGCAGCTTCCCATTATATTAAGTAAGCGTTATTTATATGAAATCGTAACAAATCCACCTATGCGGTATGCAATATTTTTATATGATTTACAGTTGATTCATCAAAATGATTGAAAGGAATCGTGGTTATGGTGATTTCTTATTATAATATTGTGATTAAATTTAATTCAATGAAAGGTTTTACTGATGACTTATTTTATGTAATAATTTTGCCAATCATTATAATTAAAATGACTAAAAATAAAAGGTTAGCTTTTATGGATAAAATATTTTCTAATCAAGCTACGCCCAAATATTTAGGGTATGTCTATCAAGTTTTAATTGCTATTGAATCTTATTTTAATGCAAAAAAGAACCAAACTATTTGGTTAGAATGCTATGGTGATATATATGATGGTACTACTATTATTGAAACTAAAAGTCATTTAGAACATCATGATTTAACAAGTAATTCTGTAGATTTCTGGAAAACATTATATAACTTTTTAAAAGAAAATACTGATACTGTTGAATATTTCATTTTACATACCACCTCAGATGTGCCTATTGAGTCAATTTTTTATAATTGGAATGATAAAAATGTTAAGGAAAAATATGAAATTTTAAAATCACATAGTCCAGTGAGTACTATACAAAAGTACTATGATTTCATTTTTTCCGATAAGTTAAAAGTTAAACTTAATTCCGTTCTTGAGCGATTTTCAATTAAATCATCTCAGGAATCAGTTGAAAATAAATGGAATAATTTAATAAAGGATGGTCGACTTATTCATCATTTTTGTAAATCTAAAGAAGATGCATTACATTGGCTATATGGGCAATTCAATAAACAAGCAATTATTGAACATAAAAAATGGTGCATAGATGTTAATGATATGGATGAAAAACTAACATTATTTTCTAAAGTTTTTAAAAGAGAAAAGATCCCATTTCCTTTTGTATCTCAAAACGAAATACATTTTGATATTAAAGAGTGCAAATTTAAATTCATTAACGAGTTAGAAAAAATAAAATTAAAAAAAATGGCTATTTTAACTGCTGTTTCAGATTACCTTCGTGCACAAAATAGCCATATACAATTAATAAATAAATATGCAGATACTCTTTCTAATATTTTAGAAAATCATAATGAAACTATTTTGGATCGTTTAAGAAATAAAAAACAGAAACATGCAGAAAATATTCAAGAAAAAAATATTAATAGCGAGGAGCTTTTATATTTTTCTAGGCAACTTTACCATGATTGTGTCGGGAATACTGAAAAAATAGATATCCCAAATGTCAGTGATACAGGAATGTATTATCAGAATGGTAGAATACATCACAATGTTGATGAAGAAAAATTTTCTTGGGTATTTAATGACGAGGATATTACATGAAAATCGGTCGACTAGCTAATGCAATTTATTCTCCCCCATGGGTTGCAGAGCTTTTACATTATTTCTTAAGTGGAGCACAATCAGTAAAAGCTGAAGGCATTAAATTAGAGCTTATTTATATGGTTTTACCATTTATCTTTAATGAAGCAATTCGAAACCGTTTAATCATTTCAAGATCTAATTCAAATATAAATACAACATTTTTTAATAATGTATCATTAGACTTAAAAAACGCCTTAGCAGAGCAAAATGACCAATACCTAAGATTTAAGAATACAACACAAAATGGTTTGATTTACTTAAGCAATTTTACTCAACTAAAGTTTGACAAATATATTTCAATATCAAATCCATTATTATATAAAAATATTTCAAATAGTAAAAAAGATTACATTAAAGCAGCTTACCAATTAGGAATTATATTGGCTAAAGAGGACTACCTTACTATTTTTTTAAAATTTAGGATAACAAATTTATGAAGGCAACATTAAAAAGTATTGTTCTTTTTGCTAAGGATGGTAGAAAAAGAGAAGTTTCTTTGGAGAAAGGACTAAATGTAATAACTGGTGATTCAAAAACAGGGAAAAGTGCTCTTTTAGAAATAGTTGATTATTGTCTTTTTGCTTCACGTTCAACAATTCCTGTGGGTAAAATAACTGAATTTACTTATCTATATTCAATTGTATTAGAGTTTAAAACATGTTTTATTGTATTAGCTAGACCAAATTGGAATAGTGAGTTTAGAGCAAGTGAATACTTTTCCATTGAATCTGATGCAACTTTTCTTGATTCTTTTGATTTAAGTTATTTTAATCATAAACAACTTCGTCCTTTTAAAGAAATTCAAAAAGAAACTGAAGAACAATTTGGGTTGTTTGTATCCGATACAAGAGTAAGCAAAGATACAGATAGAAGGCTAGCTGGTAAAGTATCCATAAGAAATGCGATATCTTTAATTTTTCAACATCAAAACCTGATTGCAAATAAACATAGTTTTTTTTATCGATTTGATGATTTTTATAAAAGAAAAGATGTTATCTCTCAATTTCCTATTTTTTTAGGTTGGGTTGATGGTAAATATTATGCTTTAAATCAACGTTTAGAAAGATTAAATAAAGAGTTAAAGCAAAATACAAGAGATAAAATTAGTAAAGAAAAGAAGTTAGTAGAACAATTATACAAATTAAGAATGCCTATTTTACAATATTATCAAGCATTGGGATTAGTTTTAGAAGATAATGTTACTATTGATGAATTAAAAAAAATTGCCAAAGAATTACCAGGAATACCCCAAAATATTTATGAAAATAGCGATGTTGCAGAAACACTAGAGAACTTAGAAGAACAACGCATAAAATTTAGAGAGCAGCTAAGTGAAACTAATAAATTAATAAAAAAAATAGATAATAATGGTAGTGAGCTTTTCACATATGAAAAGAATATAACTAGAATAATAGATTCAATTCCTGAAAAAAATGATCACACCAATTATGAATGCCCTTTATGTAATAACCATGTGAATGAAGTTAATAAGCGAGTCGAGCTAGCTCATTTGTCAAGAATTGAGCTATTAAAGGAATTAAGGAAAATAGTATCTTATAAAAGTGATAATACAGAACATTTATTATTGCTGATAGAAAAAAAAGATGAATTAAAAAATAAAATCCGTGAAATTAATGCTCAAATTAGAAACCTACAAGAAACTTTAAAAGAAAATAATAAACATAGAAGTTTACGCGATAGTTTATTGGTATTGAAGGGAAGAATTCAAATCGTCTTAGAACAAATTCAAGAAAAACCAACATTAGGGGAAAACTTTTTTGATGTTATAGGTTATGAAAAAGAAATTAGAGATATAAAAAAACAATTAAAAATATATAATTTAGAACAAAAAATTGATCGCGCCAATTATTTTTTAAGTGAAAAAATGACATCTATCAGTCAGCAATTAGATTTTGAGAAAGAGTTGCAACCAGGTAGAATGTATTTTAATTTAAAAGATTTTGAATTTTATTATAACCACAATAACGAAAAAATAAGATTGTCTGAGATGGGAAGTGGAGCAAACTGGCTAGCTTGTCATCTATCTTTATTTCTCGCATTATTGCATTTAATTTGCAAAGAAAACTCTTCAATGCCAGCATTCCTTTTTATTGATCAACCAAGTCAAGTTTATTTTCCAAGAGCAATTACGAAAATTACTTCTTTGGAAGAAGGTGCTGATCCTGAAAAAACATTTGATGAAAATATCATTCAAGTAAAAAATATATTTAATGTTATCCTCAGAGAAATTCAGACTATAAAGGATGAATATAATGTTGATACTCAAGTAATATTACTGGAGCATGCAGATGAGCCTGAATTTGATCAGTTTGTAAGAAAACGTTGGACAACGGATGGTAATAAATTAATTTAACGACACATGGTTATGAAAAGGGCAATATCAATTGTCCTTAATTTTTCCAACAATACTTTCCATCGTAATCGCCAAAATTTTCGCAATTGAAACGCCTTTTCTTAGTAAAGCATTAATTTCAATGTAACTATCCCCTAAAATAGTACAGCAAAAAAGTAGAAAATTCTCTATGATAAAAGTAAAAGGGGGATTTAATTATGAAAAAAATGACTGAACATCAGATTGTATCTATTTTAAAAGAAGCTGAAGCCGGTATTCCTGTCAAGGAGCTCTGTCGTAAATATGGCATGGGGAATTCAACTTTCTATAAATGGCGGGAAAAATATGGCGGAATGGAAACTTCAGACATCAAACGCTTAAAGGAGCTGGAGGCCGAAAACCGCAAGCTTAAGCAGATATTTGCCGAACTGAGCTTAAAATCCCAGCTTCAGGAAGAAATCATAAAAAAGCTTTAGTGCCCACAAAGGCACGTAAAACGTGGGCACAGCAATTACAACAAAATCATTCTGTTACTATTGCTATGAGTTGTGCCATTGTTGGCTTAAGTCGTTGTGCTTACTATTATCAACCTAAATTACCGGATGATTCGGTGATTATATCAGTATTAAGTACTATCACTGACAAGCATTTACGCTGGGGCTTTCCCAAATGTTTTAATCGCATCAGAAAGCTCGGCTATAAATGGAATCATAAGCGTGTTTATAGGGTGTATTGTGAGTTAAAACTTAATATTAGAGCTAAACGTAACAAACGTATCTCCCCATGAACACCAGAAAAGCTATTGGTTCCTAATAAACAAGGTGAATGCTGGTCAATGGATTTTATGAGTGATAGTAGCCGTAATCAACGTCGCTTTAGGACCTTCAATGTCATCGATGACTTTAATCGTGAGGCGTTAGGTATTGATATTGCAGTAAGCTTACCGGCAGGATTAGATTTATATTTATTTAATAATCTGGAACAAGTAAGAAAGGTAACCGAAGAATGGCTAACCAGTTATAACACCGAAAGACCTCATGAAGCACTAAATAATATGACGCCGATTGAGTATAAAACACTAAAACAGGCAGCTTAATTTTCTACGTGAGTTGTGTACTAGGTTTGGGGTATTTACAAGTTCAGCCTAACACCTACCCGATCATATTGTAAAATCACACGAAAATAATATAACACATTCTATTTGTATTGAACATTTATCAATCAAATAATTCTACCTATTCACATTTTAAATTATATTTTTTGTAAAAAATATTCAGGATTCTATACCGTTTTAATAATAAATAATCACATTCAATGATTTATTTAAGCTAGATTTACATAGTGGTTATGCTCGATTATTTTTCAACAACATGGACTAATTGCTTTGAAAATTACCTTTACCTAAAGTTGGCATAAAACACTTTATAAAGATTTCAAGGATTATTTTAATCAATAATCATCCCCATCATTCCAATAACTTTTACAATCAGCCAATCCCATTTATTCTTCTTTTATCTACTGCTGTGGAGTATAATTCGATAACGTATTTATTTTAACTATGGGAAACCCAGTATGTTTGGAAATAAAACAAATCGCCAAGTTATTATATGGACCACCATTATTGGCGGATTTTTTAGTTCATTAGTAAAATGGGGTTCAGAGGTCAATATGCCTCCGCGCGTACCTGGCGAAATTTCGCCACCAGCGGCACATATTGATGCGTGGCTTGGTTGGCTTGGGATTAATTCCCACTCGCTTGATTATATTTACCAAGGGGCAAGCGTTTTAGGTGCAGTGACACTTTATCACTGGTTATTTAGTTTTGCTTTCGCCTTTGTTTATGTTGCAGGTGCATATTATTGCAACAAAATCCGCTTATGGTATGGGGCATTGTACGGCATTATTATTACCGTTGTGATGCACGGCTTTTTAATTCCATTGCTTGGTTTCCGCCATCCTGCTTATGATGCGGAAGGTACGGTTGGTTGGTTATGGAATTTAAATGGTTATGAGCTTTGGAGTGAAATTCTAGGTCATATCTATTGGGGTGCATCGATCGAAGTGTGTATGATTGCGGTACTTGCTCATTTTGCAAGACCAATTCATGGTAACTGGCGCCAATAACTGGCTTAGCTTTCATCTGTTAATGTTCAATCCTACTATTTAAATAGTGGGATTTTTTATTTTAGTTGTTATAGTTAAAAACTATAACAATCCATAAAAAACTAGAATTATTCAATATCTGTTTTTTTTGTTATCTTTTTTATCACTAAAGAAAAACGATAAAAAGGAAATAAAAATGAATACTGCTGTTATTGGATATCCTCGAGTTGGTAAGCTTCGTGAACTTAAATTTGCAACAGAAGCCTATTTTAAAGGCAATAAAACCCAAGCTGAATTATTAAACGAAGCCAAGGCGTTACGCGCCGAGCATTTAAAACAACAAGCCGCACAAAAAATTGCTTTTATTTCATCGAATGATTTTTCATTTTATGATGCCGTACTTGATACCGCATGCTTGTTGAATGTCATTCCAAAACGTTATCAAGATTTAGGTTTACCTGAACTTGACCGTTATTTTGCCATGGCGCGTGGTTATCAGGGCGAAAAAGGTGATGTGCGTGCGCTGGCTATGAAAAAATGGTTTAATACCAATTACCACTATTTAGTGCCTGAAATTGAAGATTCAGTACAGATTAAGTTAACAGGTACGAAACCTTTTGACGAATATCAAGAAGCTAAAGCGCTAGGCGTGCAAACCAAGCCAGTTGTGATTGGTGCATTAACCTTTTTTAAATTAGCGCAGTATTTAGGTAAAAAACAGCTTGGTGATTTTAAATCGGATATTATCAAAGCTTATCAAGAGATCATCCAAAAATTCACAACGCTTGGCGCTGAATGGATCCAAATTGATGAGCCAATTTTAGTAACCGATCTTAATCAAGACGATATCGCCTTATTTACCGAGCTTTATCAAGCGATTTTATCAGTTAAAGGTAACACCAAAATTGTTCTACAAACCTATTTTGGTGATGTGCGTGATTGTTATAAAGAACTTGTCGCTTTACCTTTTGATGGGATTGGGCTTGATTTTGTTGAAGGTAAACAGTCATTAGCTTTACTTGAAAATAATGGCTTCCCTGCTGATAAAGTATTATTTGCTGGTGTTGTTAATGGCAAAAATATCTGGAAAAACAATTACCAAAAAACTTTAGCTTTACTTGGCAAAATCAAACAAAAAGCCACAAATATTGTAATTAATACATCTTGTTCATTACTGCATGTTCCTTATACATTGCAAAATGAAACCAAATTAACCATTCAACAACGTGCTTATTTTGCTTTTGCTCAAGAAAAGTTACAAGAGCTTGCTGAACTTGGTCTGCTATTTAAAGAAGCAAATCCTGAAAATAATGCGGCTTATAAAGCCAATCAAACACTATTTACCCGTGAACGTGAAGGTGCAAACCACGCGGTTCGCCAAAAAGTGGCGGCATTAAATGCGTCTGATTTTACCCGTTTACCTGAGTTTTCAGTGCGTGAAGCAGCGCAGAAAAAGGCCTTTAATTTACCATTATTACCGACCACAACCATTGGATCATTCCCGCAAACGCCTGATGTGCGTTTAAATCGTGCTAAATTCAAAAAAGGTGAAATTTGCTTGAATCAATACACTGAATTTAATCAACAAAAAATTGCTGAGTGTATTAAATTGCAAGAAGAGATCGGCATTGATGTGTTAGTGCATGGTGAATTTGAACGTAATGACATGGTCGAATATTTTGGTGAAAGCTTAAATGGCTTTGTGTTTACCGAAAAAGCTTGGGTACAATCTTACGGTACACGTTGCGTTAAGCCACCGATTGTTTGGGGTGATATTTCACGTTCTAAACCAATTACGGTTGAATATTCAAAATATGCACAAAGCCTGACTGATAAACCAGTTAAAGGAATGTTAACAGGGCCTGTCACCATTTTAAATTGGTCATTCCCACGTGAAGATATTTCCCAAAAAGAATCGGTATTCCAAATTGGATTGGCCATTGGTGACGAAGTGTTAGATCTTGAAGCTGCTGGCATTAAGATTATCCAAATTGACGAAGCCGCGTTAAAAGAAAAATTACCACTGCGTAAAGCGGATTGGAACAGCGAATATCTTGATTGGGCGATTCCGGCATTTAGATTAGTACATAGCAAAGTACAAGCTGATACTCAAATTCATACACATATGTGTTATAGCGAATTTGCTGACATCATTAAAGATATTGATGCAATGGATGCCGATGTGATTTCGTTCGAAGCTTCTCGCTCTAATCTGCAATTAATCGATGTACTCAATGCCAATAATTTTAAAACCGAAGTTGGACCAGGCGTTTACGATATCCATTCGCCACGCGTTCCACCTGTTGCTGAAATTAAAGCGACGATCGAAAAATTACTGGCGAAGATTGATAAGCAAAAATTATGGATTAATCCAGACTGTGGGTTAAAAACACGTGGCGAAAAAGAAGTCGTTGAAAGCTTACAGCATCTTGTTGAGGCTACATTAGCAGTAAGAAAAACACTGAATTAGGCACTGTTTTTACAAAAAACTGAGCTTATTTACTAAGACATCGTACTTTACGAGCCTGAAAATTCCGTCGCCTATTTTGGTGGCGGAAATATTAATAAGGAAAATAAGTGATATAACGAATGGATGATACAAATGAAAACAAATCTATTATTTAATCAAAAAACGGTGTTCTCTTTTGAAGTTTTTCCTCCTAAAAAAACATCACCTTTAGAAACCATTTACAGCACTCTGCGCGAGCTTGGTTATTTTAAGCCCGATTTTATTAGTGTTACTTATGGTGCTGGTGGCAGCTTAAATGGTCAAACCACTATTGATATTGCGCATTCTGTTAAACATACTTATGGGATTGAAAGTGTTGCTCACTTACCCGGCATTAATTTTGCTAAAGCTGAGATGCAAAAAATTCTTCACGATCTTAAATGTGCAGGGATTGATAATGTGCTTGCTTTGCGTGGTGACATCAGCCCGAATGTACCGCCTAAAGATGATTTTCGATACGCCAGCGAACTGGTGACATTTATTAAAGAAAACGGTGATTTTAACGTGATTGGTGCATGTTATCCAGAAGGTCATCTTGAAGCATCAACTCTAAAACAAGATCTGATCCACTTAAAAGAAAAGGTCAATGCGGGTACTGATCAACTTATTTCACAGCTATTTTTTGATAATGACTATTTTTATGCATTTTTAGATAAAGCACACGATATGGGCATTAATGTGCCGATCGAAGCAGGCATTATGCCAGTGACTAATAAAAACCAAATTGAGCGCATGGTATCGATGTGTGGGGTGAATTTACCGAAAAAATTCAAACAAATGATGGAAAAATATGAACATCATCCTGATGCATTTCGTGATGCGGGTATTGCTTATGCAATTGATCAGATTGTTGATTTAGTTTCACAAAATGTGGATGGCATTCATTTATACACTATGAACAATAGCTACATAGCCAGACGCATCAGCGAAGCAGTCGCAACGTTATTAGCTGTACCAAAATCAAAATAGTGATGAGGAAAAAAGGATATATCAAGAATTGATAGGAATTGGTTGCGGGGGCTGGATTTGAACCAACGACCTTCGGGTTATGAGCCCGACGAGCTACCAAGCTGCTCCACCCCGCGTCAAAGAGATAGTTATCTTATAGTAATAAAATAATAAAGCAATACCTATTTAACTCAACCGCGCCATTTTTAAACACTATTGAGTAAATATGTACTATTTTTTTACATAAACATACCTGCCCAAACGTTTTGACCCGTATTTTCATTTTCGTCAAAACCGAATACGCCAGAAACCTAACTACTAAAATAGCAATCACCCTATAACTTTTTGATTTTAATTAAAAATATTAAAGAAAGCTTCAATAAGATCAATGCCATACCTAAGCGATTTTTATCAAGATTCGTAAGTTTTACACAAAAGAGTAAGGTTATTATTGCGACTCTATGTTAAAAATAGAATAGTTTTATTAGCATAAGTGAGAAAATATAGCTGGGATAACTTAATGATTTTTTTATTATATTCAAGATTATTATCATCACCTACAAAATATTCACATTTGAATTCTTTATTGCCTTTTAAATATTGAAAATAAACAGACATAGGCAAAACTGTCCATTAAAATGAGAGCTGATTACTCATAACCGATTTTTTAAATTAGCAATTATACGATAAAACCAATACAATCTTTATCATTTTTATCAACAGCTAGATTGTATTGGTCAGTTGATTTATTTTTAGGTTATCTATTTTGCAAAAGGAGCGATTTCAATCGATGAAACAAGTCGGAAAGAAGAAAATGATTTTCTTTTTTAGCCCTGATCATTATTTGTCTCAGTGGTATCCTTGCCATTTTATTATTGATAATATTCAATTTACTAGTGCAGAACAGTGGATGATGTATTCTAAAGCGTTGTTATTTAAAGATATCGACAGTGCCAACGCCATTTTATCTATCCCGTCATCCAAAATGCAAAAAAAGTTGGGGCAAGCAGTACGTCATTTTGATGATAATATCTGGAATCAGCATAAAAAAGAGATTGTTTTTGCCGGTAATTATGCCAAGTTTTCGCAAAATGATGAACTTAAACAATATCTATTATCAACTAAAGATAAAGTGTTAGCCGAAGCAAGCCCTTATGACAAGATCTGGGGAATTGGTTTAAGCATTGATGACGAAATGAGATTTAATATGACTAAATGGCGCGGCAAAAATCTACTTGGTGAAGTTTTGATGCAAGTGAGAGAGGCTCTAAAAACGTAATCTAAACTAAATTTATTCATTAAAAAAGATGATGAATATTTGCTTTTTTAGGTCTATTTTTTGCCTAAAAAACAGTTTTTATACTTAAACGTATAGTTACCTGAAACTTTTTGACAAGATTTTTGACTTTGGCTACTCACCCTCTTTTGGTTAATACGTTGCCGTTAAATTCATTTTTTCACTAAAATTCAAAAATATCCCAAGTCAGATCCAACTCGTTCCTAAAATAATAAACCTTGAAGCGTGTTGAAAAATATGTTGGGATATTGTATTCGTTATTATGAAAAATCGGTGCTTATTTCTGCATAAGAAAGCTTATTTGCAGTATTTTAGCAATATTACTCACTAGCAACAGTAAAACGTTGCTTAATATGCTTCGCTTTTTCTGCCTCATCAATCATGGCAATGGCATAATCGGCATAGCTGATTTGGCTTTTTCCTTGGCTGTTAAATAACACCTCTTCACCGCCCAAGATATAATGCCCAGTTCTTTCCCCGTCAGCGTTAAATTCAATGGCTGGGCTTAAATAAGTCCATTGCACATCATCGCACGTTCTAAGCGCATCAAGTGCTTTGGCCATATTGGTGGCTAATGGTTTAAATGCATCAGGAAAATCAGGTGAATCAACCAAACGCAGTGAATGCTGTGGATTAACATATAAACTGCCTGCTCCTCCCACCACTAATAGGCGATTTGTTTTACCGCTTAATATATCCGTTAAATGTTTTAAACTGGTTTGATGCAATGGCAGTGATTCCAGTGCCCAAGTACCAAATGCATCGATAATCACATCAAAGGGTTTTAAATCAGTATAGGTTAATTCGAATAGATCTTTAATCATCACGGTTGCTTTGGGATCGAGCTGTTGACTTGCTTTACGCACTATTGCGGTAACGTCATGTCCTCGTGAAATCGCCTCTTTTACTAAAAGTTGCCCTGTTTTACCACTAGCACCAATGACTGCAATTTTCATACTTTGCTCCTTTCAAGCGTTTAATGATTAACATGATATAAGAATGGTTTTAGATTAGTCTTTAACGTTTCTACTGTAAAGTAGGTACCAAATAGTGCTATAGTAACTTTTTTGAAACTATTGTTGAATTTTAAGGATTAATGATTAAATTAAATAATGATTTGCCTATTTGCCCTGTTGAAATAACATTAATGTTAATGGGTGATAAGTGGAAAGTCTTAATTGTGAGAGATCTGCTTACGGGAACCAAACGCTTTGGTGAACTAAAAAAATCGCTGACCGGCATATCACAAAAAGTCTTAACTCAGCACCTGCGAGCTATGGAAAAAAATGGGTTATTAACCCGCAAAGTGTATGCCGAGGTTCCACCAAGAGTTGAATATACATTAACCGAGGTTGGACAAAGTCTAAAACAGGTGCATGATGCCATGTTAGCGTGGGGAAAGGCTTACAAATTAAGTGCGGATGAGTCACCTTTTCCTCATCCGTCAATCAATCATAATTAACTATCAAATTCTTCGCAGCCAAAATAAAACTCATCTGAGTTGGCATTTTTGTCACGACCGATAAGAATGATACTAGGAAAATGATTTTCTTCTGTGATTGGGGCTGTATATTGATAATATTGTCCTATATCACCCCAAGACATTTGTTCTTTTAAATGGGCAGGGATTGGGATTGCTCCCATTGCTTTGGCAAATGTATCTATATCACCTTTGGCAACAGCATAAAAATATGAACCGCTATCGCCTTGGTATTTAATTTGCGATATAGTCGTATTCATTATTTCCAGCGGTTTGGCAAAGTGATACTCTAAATTAATCAACCCATCATCTTCTAAGTTTTTTACGGTAATGTTTTGTTGGTTAAGTTGTTTAACCACTTTTGCATCACGACCATCAATTGGAGCAACCTTGCATAATAAAGCCGCTTTAAATTGTGCTTCAATTGTATTATTTGTTTCGGTCGCTAATGCATATGTTGAGAAACCGAAAATGAGCAGTGAACTGCATAAAAATTTGTATGGCACCTTTATTTTTTTCCTTTTAAAATCATCATTTCAATTATTTCATATTATTACAAAAAATGATTTTATCGAATAGCGCTTATCAAAATTTAGTTAAATAAAGTTATTTTAATATCAATGGTTAAATGGTCAATATTATATTAAATCTTATTTTGATTTTAGTTATTGGTTAGCAATACCCATCTACCAAACAACGTTTTTATAATCACAGAATACAGTCTTTTTATGTTGATAAAATCAATAATGAAATCTCCGCCGATTCTGTTGAAATCACAGCCGAGCAACATGACAGAGCATATAACGCAATAAATGCCGTTAATAATTTAACGTCTGTAGAGCCAAATAAAAACACTCAAGAATTGTTCATTAATGAAGCTAATGTAAAAATATATACATTACAATGTGTTATTGAGATAGACATGCAAGAAAGCAATGAAGGATAGTTAAAATTGTGGAAAAAATAACGTATTTTATTGACATCGCATTGATGTAAATTAATTAGATATAAGAATGAACAAAAATTTCAGAATAACATAAATTTATAGTGTAGATAAATTGATATCCATTTTTGTATTACACACGTTTAAATATTTTAAAATCATTTTTATATTTGTATTGAGTGGTGCACGTTCAATTCTTTTATGTTCTATGGTTCAATATCTAAACGTTTCGCTAGCTCAGTTTGAGATAGTTTAGCTTTTTTTCGTGCTTTCAGCAAAAATTCACGCAATTTCCACTCATCTTCTGCATCATCATAAGCAGCGCGCGCCACCGGATCAGCAAGCGCGATATTTTTTATTTCACTAAACGTTGTACTGTGTTTTTTACTCATCATCAATCATCTCTTTTAGTTTTGTATGCGCTCTAACGCTCGTAATTCTAATTATCCACTTCCTAAGGAGTTGCTGTGCAACATTTGCATTAGGCCAAATTTTTCCAGCTTTTCAATCAATTTAATTGTTCGACCTTGCAATTCCACAGGTAAATCTAGAATTTCAGATTTTGCATCATTATGCGTTTTTATCGTGAACATTTAATCAATCCGTTTTATTAATTTTGATGATTGTATCAAAGATGATAAAAGAACAATAATAACCTTACTGTTTTTAATAAAAAATCAAAATAAATACTTTTCAACATAAACAATCTGAAATCGCTATTTTTTCTAAAATAGCTTAGTATGATTTTATTGATTTTTGTTGGCTAATTTATGATGAGCAGATCTTCAAATCACTTAACCATTAAAGATATTGCCAAGCTTTGTGGGGTGAGTAAATCGACGGTTTCACGGGTGATTAATCATGATCCGATGGTGAAAGCAAGTACCCGTGCCAATGTAATGGCAATCATTGAACAGCATCAATTTATACCGTCGAAATCGGCTAGAGCCATGCGTGGCTATGGGAATAAAGTTATTGGTATTATTGTCACTCGGCTTGATTCACTGTCTGAAAACCAAGCGGTGCAAAGTATGTTGCCTATTTTTTACCAGCATGGTTATGATCCGATCATTATGGAGAGTCAATTTAGTACCACCAAAGTTAACGAACATCTATCCATGCTCAACGACAAGCAAGCTGATGGCGTTATTATCTTTGCTTTTACTGGGCTTGAGCAGTCGTTATTATCCGTCTGGCGAGATAAAAGCGTGGTGATCGCAAGAAAACTCCCCGCACACAGTTGTATTTGTTATGATGATGTGGGCGCGGTAAACATGTTACTTGCCCATTTATATCAATCGCAACAACATCAAAAAATTGGCTATATCGGTGTTGAGCAACAAGACCAAACCACTGGCGCACTGCGTTATCAAGCCTATGTGGATTTTTGCCAGCAATATCAACTTACCCCGAATTCGGCTTTAGGGCAATTAAGTTATCGCTCAGGTTATGAGCTTGCCGAGTTGGTGTTAGCGCAAAATCCATCAGCGATTGTTTGTGCAACTGATAGCATCGCCTTAGGATTAAATAAATATTTACACGAAAAACAGCTTGATGATATTACCGTTGCCAGCATTGGTAATAGTGAGCTGCTGAGTTTTCTTTTCCCAAAGACATGTGCGGTTGAGCTCGGTTTTGATCAAGCAGGTCGCTATGCAGCGCAAGCGTTATTGAATCTGTTACAAAATCATTTTGAGCTTAACTGCATCACTGTTCCTTGTCGTTTAATAAGCTAGTTTCAGCCATAACTATTTAATTTGTGCTTATTTCACTCTAATCTGTGATATTAATCACAAAAAAGGGAACGTTCCCATTTATTAATTTAGCAATTCAATCTATGCTTAATTTCAATCAAAAAATAGCCAGATTATTGATAAAAATAAAATGATGTCGGCTGAGTTTTTACCGGAAAAAGGGGATGTTATTATGGCTACAGATTTAAACATAACCACAGAATCAATCGAGCAACTAATCGATTTTGTTGGTGGCAGTAAAAATATTGCCAGTGTCACCCACTGTTTGACAAGGTTAAGGTTTGCACTGGTTGATCCCAAGGCAGCCAAGATTGATGCTATAGAAGCATTACCCTTTGTCAAAGGATGCTTTATAAATGCTGGGCAGTTTCAGGTGATTATTGGTACCAATGTTGATCGTTATTACAAAGTACTCATCCAACAATTAAATCTTACTGAGGCAAGCAAAGAGCAGACCAAAGCCGCAGCCAAGCAGAATATGTCGATTTTTGAAAGGCTGATTTCCAATTTAGCCGAAATCTTTATCCCCCTATTGCCAGCTTTAATCGCAGGTGGATTATTGCTGGGATTACGTAATGTGATTGGTGATATGCCATTTATTGATAACAAGCCACTTACTGATAGCTATTCTTGGTTAGTGCCGATTTATAGTCTGCTTTGGCTGCCGTGCGAGGCGATTTTTCACTTTTTACCAGTTGCTATTTGCTGGTCAACTACTAAAAAAATGGGCGGTTCGCCAGTGCTCGGTATTGTGCTTGGCATTACGTTGGTTTCCCCCCAGTTAATGAATGCCTATGATCTTGGTAGCAAAATACCCGAAGTGTGGGATTTTGGCTGGTTTACGATTGCTAAAGTTGGCTATCAAGCACAAGTGATTCCGTCGATTTTTGCAGGACTGGCTCTTGGCTGGATCGAAACTCATTTACGAAAAATCGTTCCTGATTATTTAAATTTAGTGATTGTACCTATTGTTGCGTTACTCACTTCGGTCTTTTTAGCCCATTTTATTTTAGGTCCAGCGGGGCGAATGTTAGGCAATGGCATAGCTGATATTGTTAAATATTTAATGACGGGAAATTATGCCTTTATTGGGGCAGCCATTTTTGGTTTTATCTATTCACCATTGGTGATTACTGGCATTCATCATACGACACTCGCAATTGATTTACAGATGACCAATAGTATGGGGGGAACGCCAATCTGGCCTATTATCGCCCTATCCAATATTGCGCAAGCCTCGGCGGTGGTGGGCATTATTTGGGTTAGTCGAAAACAAAATGAACGTGAAGTGTCAGTACCAGCGGCGATATCGGCTTATTTAGGGGTGACCGAGCCTGCCATGTATGGCATCAATTTACGCTATAAGTTCCCGATGTTGTGTGCGATGATTGGTTCGGCGTTAGCGGGATTAATTTGTGGCTTAGCGGGTGTGCTATCTAACGGAATTGGCGTGGGGGGATTACCTGGAATTTTAACTATTAAGCCGATATATTGGACGATTTATGCTGTCGCTATGTTGGTGGCGATAGTAGTACCAATCACCTTAACCGCACTAGTTTATAAAATAAAACTAAAAAAGGGCACGTTAAATATTCACTAAGCCATATGTGGTAACAGCTTGCCATTTATATTAATCAAATGGCAGTTTTCAACTGATTAACAAAAGAGTACACAATGAACAAAATCAATATTCCTTGGTGGCAAAATGGCACTATCTACCAAATTTATGTCAAAAGCTTTCAAGCTAGTGGCACAAGCCCAACGGGTGATTTGCAAGGTATTATTCGGCGCTTAGATTATTTGCAAACGCTGGGGATTAGTGCAATTTGGTTAACGCCAATCTATCCATCACCACAAATCGATAACGGTTATGATGTGTCTGATTATTATGATATTGATCCAAGCTATGGCTCAATGGCTGACTTTGAATTACTGGTTAAACAAGCGCACCAGCGAGGGATGCGAATTATGATGGATATGGTGTTTAATCACACTTCAACCGAACATCCTTGGTTTAAAGCCGCTTTAGATAAAAACAGTCCGTATCGCTCCTTTTATATTTGGAAAGATGCCAATGCAGACGGGCACGAGCCTAATAATTGGGTATCGAAATTTGGTGGTAAAGCTTGGCAATGGCATCAACCATCAGGGCAGTACTATTTGCATTTATTTGCTAAAGAGCAAGCTGATCTTAACTGGGAAAACCCAACCGTTCGCAATGAAATCAAAAAAGTGTGTCAATTTTGGGCCGATAAAGGGGTAGATGCTCTGAGACTGGATGTGATTAATTTAGTATCAAAACAGCAAGATTTTCCAGATGATGGCAAGGGCGATGGGCGAAGATTTTATACCGATGGACCTCGCATTCATGAGTTTTTACAAGAGATCAGCCGTGAGGTATTTCAACCTAATCAACTCCAAACAGTCGGTGAAATGTCATCTACCACATTAGCAAACTGCCAAAAATATGCCAATTTAGACGGCAAAGAGTTGACCATGACCTTTAATTTTCATCATCTCAAAGTTGATTATCCTAATGGGAATAAGTGGTGTTTAGCCAAACCAGATTTAATCGAACTTAAAAAAATTATCGGTTATTGGCAAACGGGTATGCAGGGTAAGGCGTGGAATGCAATTTTTTGGTGTAATCATGATCAACCGCGCATTGTCTCGCGCCTTGGCAATGAAAACCAATATCATACACAATCAGCTAAAATGTTAGCGATGCTACTGTATGGTTTACAAGGCACACCTTATCTTTATCAAGGCGAAGAAATTGGGATGACTAATCCCCATTTTACTGATATTACTCAGTATCGCGATGTAGAAAGCCTTAATATCTATCACGAAAAACTTGCGCAAGGCATGGCAAAACAGGAAATCTTAGCTATTTTAGCCAGTAAATCCAGAGACAACAGCCGAACGCCCATGCAATGGGATAGTTCTGCCAATGCGGGCTTTACACAAGGTAAGCCATGGATTGAAGTTGCTAACAATTATCCGCAAATCAATGTCAAGATGGCACAAGATGATCCTGATTCGGTATTTTATTGCTATCAAAACCTAATTAAATTACGCAAAGAATATCCGCTCTTTATTTTTGGCGATTATCAAGATCTAACGGCAGATATTGCCGAGTATTGGTGCTACCGTCGCCATTGGAATAACCAACAATTACTGGTGATCACCAATTTAACCGATAAAATGCAAACTTGGTCATTACCCAAATCGTTACAATACCAAAATTGGCAGCATTTATTGAGTAATTACCAAGATAACTCACCGCTAGGTGCTGAAATAAGGTTAAGACCTTATGAAGCTATATATTGGTTACAACAAGCGGATTAAGCAAGTGGCATGGGCAATCTATAACAGGTTGTCCATTTTTATGTACGATAATCACTCATTGTTAGTGCCAAATGGTTGATCGATTTGATTAAAATACCTTTTAAAAATTAGCCTAAAAGTTATAATATTTTGTTTAAAAAATGGATAAATCTAAAAAATTAAAGAGGCATGATGATGGAAGACAAAACAATTTTATTAATGAACCAGTATTTAGACAGTGATTATCGTGTTTTTCCAATGGCTGAAGATAAAACAGCGTTGCAAGATATCCGCGATATTGAAAATAGTTTAGCAATGAAGTTTCCTGATGAATATGTTGCTCATTTACTTGCTGAAGATTGCGATGCTCTCCCCAATAGAGGTATTTATATTGAAGTAAAAGAAGAGATCTGGCGTCGTCCACAAGCAATGGATGTAGGACCTTTTTGGACATTTTTATATGGTTTTCATACTTATACGGCTTCTAAATTAAGTGCTGATTGGATGAGGCTTGATTTGGTTGCTCATCAATTTATGCAGGAAACAGGGCTTAAAGCAATCCCAATTTTGAAAATTATTAATGATGCCGATATGTATTGTGTTAACGAAAGTGGTGATATTGTAAAATTTAATCACGAAATGAATATTTTAGAACCAACAAACATGGATTTTTGGCAGGTTTGGGAATTTGAATTAAAAGCGCTAAAAGAAAGAAAAGAAACCAAAAAAGCGGAATTAAAATAATTTAATATCCAAATTAGGTTAGCTTAGGAAGTAAAATACTATCAACAAAATGATATACATTAGAAATAACCAATTGCGTTATTTCTAATTTTTTATGATTCGATCAAGAACCATTATTATCGAGTGATATCACTAATGGTTATATAAACATTCACGCATTTTTACCAACTGCGCAATCGCTTTTGTAAAATTAGGCACTTCTGGCAATAGTGAAGTGATTGATGCGGTTTCAATTTTGCTTAACAATGTTTCTGCGATATGCATAATCTCATCATAGCTTAATTGACCCGTTTTAATTGCGAGCAGTTCATCGCGATTAGCTCGTTTATTGGTTATTGTGCCTTGTGTCATAATTTCATGCGCCACTTGCAATAAGCGAATAGTATGCATCATATTTTTTGCATCAAAATCATTGCCACTTTTAATATTACTTTGATAACGCTGTTCATTACGCTTTTCGACCCATTGCCAATAGGCTTTATAGTCACGGCAATGCGATGAAAAACCATCACGATTAAAACTTAAATAAGCTGTCACAGGGGTATCTATTTTTACGGAAGATAAACAAAGCTCGGTCGAATCTTGCTGCTGTACTATGCCATGATAACCACAACTGCCCAATGGATCGTAAAACAGGGCATATAAATCCCGCCCATGCCGCACATTCACTAATCCACATAAATGTTGTTTAAAACCATGCTCAGTTAGCCAATCATTTAATGGATAAGCCCGCTGATCTTCAATAATATAGCAAAAATCCAGCACGGTTTTACGTGTTACGGCAACGGGGTTATTAATCTTCTTATTTAATCCTTTGGCTTTTTTTATTTGCGACATGGCATAGTGGGCAAAGGTCTGCTTGGTCTGTTTGGATAAAAACAGATCGAGTGTCAAATGCTGCATTATTGGATGCTGATAAACAATACAGCTTGGATCCGAGGCTAACACTTCTAAAATATTCGGGTTGTTTTTCAGTAACAGCTCCACAAATCGCCCTAATTCATAATAAACAATATCATTGGTTTCATTACTAATTTGTGGAATATAATCAATTCCATAGAATTTATCTTTAGGTAGATAAAAAACGCCTTTGATATCGGTATCTGATGTTTCAGTGGCTAAACCAAATGCACGGCTACCGCTGATGACTTCAAATAAGATTAAGTTTTGTGCTTTTAAATCATCGATTGTCATCTTGTATTCCTGTCTTATTTTAAGCTCTTCAATGTTTGTATAAAAAAGTGATCTAACTTATCAGATTTAAAATGTTGTTCAGCAATAGATTGTACGCTTTCGCTAATCTCACTCATGGATTGTTCAATAAACAATAAGATTTCTGGATCGATAGTGATAGGCGTTGATTCAGTCATGGTTGCTTTTAAGGCAATAATATCATTGATTTGCTGGCTTAACTCATTAGGTAATAGTGTCAATAATGGCGTAATGGCCATGGGGGCGATTTGCTGTTTTTCTAAACACCATTTGGCACATAATAATGGTCTTAATACATAAAACAGTTTTTTGACACCGATCTGCTGCCCTTCACTGCTTTGTAAGGCGCTTTTAGCAATCCCTAAATAGTGATGAATATTGCCACGAGCATTAAAAAAATCAGCACAAAGTTGCCATAATTGGTTAGCAATTGGTGCATTTTGTTGATAAATAATGGGTGATTGCAACCATTCAAACGGGGTAGTATTCGATTTACGGATCAATTGTAAAGTCTTTTTTAAATCCCAACCATGCAAATCCAGCTCATCATCAATAGGAAAAGTTAAATGTGAAGCAGGATTATCAATGGCTAAGTATTTCTCAAACCGATGCACATAAATAAAACGCACATCATAATCACTATTCGGCGATGGAAACCCCCACGCCCGACTACCTGATTCACAGGCGTAAAGTATATGGATATTATGTTGTTGTGCTAATTCTGCTAACTTTTGTTTTATTCGGTTTTGCATTGCAACTATTCCTTTAGGTTATTTATTTTACTTTATATCTGAATTTTTAACGCATTTAAAGCCTTTTGCCTATTACTATTAAAAAATCATTGAGCATAATGAGTTATGATTGAAACGGTATAGACTCCTGAATATTTTTTACAACCGCATTAAACATTACGATGATTTAGATCTAAAATGCGACCCGCCAGCGAGTAAAAACGTGTCACCAGTGTGCACGTCTAACTATGTTTGACAGTAACGTTGACATCGCGTTATTTGACAATAGTTAGCCAATGCCACATATCCTTTATCCTCCAGCAACCCAATAAAATAGCATTGCCATTTGGTTAATTAATACAATATAATCCAATACATGCTTAAATAAACAACAGAAGCATCATTATGATTAAACGGATAGCCGTTCTAGGGGATAATACCACTACCGGTGGCAAAATCATTTCAGCATCGGATCAAAGTTTTTGCGCAATTGAAGGGGTCGCTTGTATTGGGGATTATGCTTACTGCCCTAAATATTGAAAAAAGAATTATTAATGGTAATTATGCAATCCCTCCTTATTTCCCATATTGCGCATATGCCATTTCATCTGTTTTAGATGAATATGGTCTACAAGAACTTTATTTGTTACCTGGCTCTTTGGAAGAAGCTGTAAAAGAGATTGAAGATAATAAAGGACAACCTAATGAAAATAATTAATTTATTAATTATCATTTTATTTAATTTTATAGGTGCCTATCTAAGTTACCAATGGTGTTATCGAATGATTATCGCAAAACATCGCACACCAGAATTATATTATTTGATATGTTATGGTTTGTGTTATTTCTGTTTTATTCTGATTTCAATCTTTCTTTTAAATAAAATAAAACAACCGATGGATTTAGTGATTTGTGGAGTGCTAATTGGTATTATAATTACCTTACTGTCACCTATTGTCTTCATGTTAGTTATGGAAGATATTAATAAATCGGTTTTTAATCTAGATTTTATTATGGGACTTTTAGGTATCACATCACTGGTAACCCTTAATTTTATAATATATCCGGCAATTTTATTATGCTGTCATTATTCTATTGGTGGGATACAAAAAATATCAAGTAAGCTTGCTTTGAAGCAATAATCAATTGCCAAAATCAGCCAGAAAATCGCCCAACTATTTTATACTATGGAACTCATCAGATTGGATTGTCATCCTGTATTCCTTGTCTTATTTTAAGCTCATCAATGTTTGTATAAAAAAGTGATCTAACTTATCTGCCTTAAAATGTTGTTCAGCAATAGCTTGTACGCTTTCACTAATCTTACTCATGGATTGTTCAATAAACAATAAGATTTTTGGCTCGATAGTAATAGGCGTTAATTCAGTCATGGTTGCTTTTAAGGCTTTTAAAGCCCTTTGCCTATTACTATTAAAAAATCATTGAACATAATGAGTTATGATTGAAACGGTATAGACTCCTGAATATTTTTTACAACCGTATTAATTTTTACTATGACTTAGATCTAAAATGCGACTTACCAGTCGGTAAAAATGTGGTATCTGCTTGAACGTCTAACCATGTTTGACGGTAACGTTGGCGTCGCTTTATTTGACAATAGTTAGCCAATGCTAAAAATCCTTGTAATTCCATTACCCCAAAAAAATAACGTTGCCACTTAGCGGCGGTATCGGTATTAATTCCCAATTGCTGGTTAATGGTTTTAAATGTTTCACCTTGTAGCAATAAATCAACAAAAGGCAACCACAGTTCACAATAAGATAACTTATCAAGGTAATACTTTTTCAGTGGATTAAACGTTCGGTGACAGGTTCGGCAACGAAAATTAAGACGATGCCCAATGCGAACTGTACTGAGCGATCCACAATAATCGCAAGGCATAACTGACGTACCAAGTAGCTCGGCTAGCCATGACTTAAATGCCTGAGCTTGTCGAGACACTTCTGCCGGCATCGTTTGTGTAAGGTTAAGTACCGCTTGATAAAGATCAGGCTCATACTGCGCTAGCCACTGACGAATAACGTTATCTCGCCTTTGAGCAGCTCGCGGTGACAGGTGAAATTTATTGGCAATCAAGCTATGTGGCAGGGCAATTAACGTCATGGGCGCAATATCAATCAGTAATGCGACAGGTTTAAGGCGTCGACATAATGAACTTGTTGCGATTAACGCTGGCACTCGTTGCAAAAATCGCTCAGCAGCAGAATGCTGCTCGTCGGGTAAAATAGAGTGATACATTGTTGATCCCCTTTGAAACGGTATAGACTCCTGAATATTTTTTACAAATAATATAACCTAAAAAGTGAACAGGTGGAATTATTTGGTTAACGACTGCCCAGCATAAACAGAATATGCTATATTATTTTTTGTATGATTTTACAAGGCGATAAGATGGATATTAAACTAACCAAACATGACAAACGCTATATTGAAAGCACGGACGACGTGTACAGTATTATGCAGCGTGTGTTATTGCGTGAAAACAAGATCGACCAAGAAAAGGAACATCTTTGGATTATTGGTATGAATCAAGCGGGTTATATCCTGTATATTGAACTAATTGCGCTTGGGTCGTATAAATCGGTCAACATTGAGCCAATGAACGTGTTTCGTGTTGCGGTGATGAAAAACGCCTCTCGCGTGATTTTGGTGCATAACCACCCGTCAGGATCGCTGATCCCCTCAGAGGCGGATAAAGACATCACCGACCGCTTAATTCAAGTTGCCCATATTTTAAATATCGAGCTTATCGACCACTTAATTATCACTCCAAAAACCTATATCAGCTTTCGCAGCATCAAACTAATGGCAGAACTTGAACAAAGCCTGAAATATGTTCCGACTTACCAAGTGGTTGAACGCATCCGTAAACAAGAAAAGCAAATTGCGAAAGAGAAGTTAGCGGTTGAGAGGGATAAGACCAAAACAGCTCAGCAGAAACTAAAAGAGATAAAACAAAAAGCCGAAACTGAAAAGAAAATACTGATTAATGCGTTACTGGAAAAGGGCGTATCGATTGAAAATATTGCGAAGATTTTGGGCATTACCGTGAGGGCGGTTAAGGGAATTATTAATTTAAAATAATAGTGCATTTTATAAACAAACTAATTGCTTTTAAAAATAAAAAATCATAATAAGGAATATAGAATGACAGATAACCAAAGTGGAGCACAATCATCTAGTCAAGAATCCCAAAAGAAACTTACCTTTGAAAAACTGACACCGACATACCTTTCTGATGATGAAATGCAGGGTTATACCCAAGCCCTTGATTTTGTATTTCAAGAAGATGATTTGCTTAACATTGCTATTACTGGGCCATATGCCTCAGGAAAAAGCAGTGTGATTAAAACATATGAAGAAAATCACAAAAAACTTAATGGTATTCACATTTCACTTTCCTACTTTTCGCCCACATTAGAATCAAAAATTAAAGGTAAAAAGACAGATCATGAATTAGCCTTTGAAGATGAATTAATGTTAGAAAGGAAAATTATCAACCAACTTATTCATCAAATTGAGCCAGACAAAATTCCTGCGACCGAATTTAAAGTAAAAAGTGAATCAACAATTTTAACTAAAGCAATTTGGGCGGGAGCTATTACGTTTATTCTCTCTTTTTTAATTTTTATCGATAAAACTTGGCTAACTAATTGGCAAAGTGAACACAATAATATTGTTTTACTATTGATAGTATTTTCTTTTTTTTCAATTGTATATTTCATTTTTTATAAAATACTTGACCTGCAAAGCCGTAACAACCTAATTAGAAAACTGAAAATTTTTGAGAATGAAATTGATATTTCATCATCGGAATGTGATGTTTCTTATTTTGATAAGTATTTAAATGAAATTATTTATATTTTAGATAAATCAAAATTAGATTATATCGTTTTTGAAGATATTGACCGTTATGATGATAATTTGATTCTTAATAAATTAAGGGAACTCAATTACACTTATAATAAAAAACAGAGTAAAAATAAACCAAAACCGATTAAATTCTTCTATTTAATCAAAGATGAGATATTTGAATCAAAAGAGCGAACAAAATTTTTTGATTATATTTTACCGATTGTGCCTGTTATGGATAACTCAAATTCATTAGGCAAAATGGATGAACTGTTTAAAAGCCAAAATATTTATAGTGATTTTACTAATACTTTCTTGGATATCCTTTCTGACTACTTAGATGATATACGACTGATAAAAAATATTTGTAACGAGTATATCATTTATAAAACTAAATTAGCCCACAGCGCTGGTTGGTTTAAAAATGAAAACTTATTAGCCATTATCGTTTATAAAAATATTTTTCCAGCAGATTACGCTTTAACGCGATTGGGGTTAGGGCAAGGTGTGGTTCATCGAATTATTGAATCATTAAAGCAGAAAAAAATGAATTTTATCAAAGTGAATTTCATCAACAACAACTAAAAAAGATTAATAATGAAATTCAGTTGAGAAAAGAAAATATTAATACAATAGAAACCTGTCATCTAAAAAATCTTGATGAGCTAGAAGCGTTATATATCAATATCCCACAGAATATTAAAAATGAATATCATTATATAAATGGTGACGATATTTTCACATTAAACCCAAAAGAGTTTATTTATGCCTTAAAGAAAAATAATTTGAAAATCGCCAACGGCGATTCAAAAGATAGTTTTTATTATTATCGTGAACATGACTGCAAACAATATTTTAATGAGCTTGAGCAAAATTTGGAATATCAAGCAAGGAAGAAAAAAATTGAAATTATTACCACAAATAACAAATCAACACTTGAAGCTGAAATTAAAAAATTAGAGCAAGAAAAATCACAATTAAAATTACCTAAAAAAATCAAAGAAATATTCACGATTAATCAGGGTGATACCGTTACTACTGAGGCATTATTTGAAGCACATATCAGTGAAAAAGCAGAACTGATAAGAGAAAATAAAAGGTCTAAACTATATAAGGCTGAGTATGAAAAACTATCATCTTCATGTTATTTTCCTCTTTTGCGTGTACTGATTATTCAAGGTTATATTGATGAATATTATAGTGACTATACCAGCTTGTTTGATGAGCAAGGATTGTCCAAAAATGACACGTTATTTTTGCGTAATATTAATGAGCATATCAATACTGAATGGAAGCATGAATTAAAAAAACCGGAGATAGTTCTACAAAGATTGAATGCAGATAATGCAAGTAGGTTTACTGGAAAGTCTGTTTTAAATTACTCTTTGCTAGATTATATCTTAGAAAAAAGTAAAACAAACGATTTATCTCGATTTATTACTATATTAAAGTCATATTTTAAAACTGATTTTGTGAATGAATATTTAGCTAGATACTATGCTTTCTTATTAAATCAAGATACTAGTTATGCTCCAAATTCTCTATATTTATTTATAGAAAAATTCAACGAACAATTTCCCCAACTATGGAAATATATTAATCTTTTTGACCAAAAACTTTATCTTTATCTTTCGTTTATCCAAAATCAACCAAAAGAGATAAATAAAATACATGAAGGCGGTGATTTAAAAAACCACATTGAAAATTCAACTGATTTTTTATTTATTGATGATGAGTCGAGTACGATTTTTGGACTACTTAATCAGAAGAATTTGAGAATAATAGATATCGTTTTTTCGGAATTAGACATTAAATTCAAACAAATTGATATGTCAACACCAAAACTATTAGAATTAGTTGAAGAAAATAATCACTATCAACTAAATTATATTAACGCCAAATATATATTAGAAAATCAATATAATCTGGCTCATTTTGATGGTCACATTATTCAAACTATACTGGCATTAAATGATGATGCTCCAATTAAATTATATTTTCAGAATCAGACTGAAGCGTTAGTTTTATCTATTGCTCAATCCGATATCCCGACGATCGATGATAGTGAACAGACTGCATTATTTATATTGAATCATAATGATATCTCTTTGGTGGTTAAAACCGCCTATATAAATAAACTTGCCACCATTATGACTAATTTAAATGAAATAACCGATAAGGGCGTTTGGGATAAGCTGCTTGAAAAGCAAAAAATAGCCTATTCAGCAAAAAATATTGTCGGCTATTTCTTCAATTATAAACTAGCTGATGGTAAAAGCGAAACAAGAGTAATCAATGAGCAGCTCGTCAAGTTTATCAATCAAAATACTAAAAATATCTCATCAAGCGAGGCGAATCTAACAAGTCTAATTCCTAAAGACGATGAACAAAGTCTATTTTTTAGAAGAATAACTATAAATTCAAATTTAGATGATACTAAGTACCGCATGTTAATATCGTGGTTTAATCGTAGATATTATAAAAATTTTAATTATGAAAATATTGAAAAAACAAAAATATCAATTCTAATTAAGCATAAAGTTATTAGGCTGGGAGTAGAACAAGATCTGAACTTTATAAGAGAAAGCTATCCAGACAATATTTTAGAACTTATTACCCATAATTTTGACGATTATATTAATAAACTAACAAAGGATGCTTCACTTATTAAGCGCACGGAGATAATTGACCTATTATCAACAGATTTAAGTGTAGCGCAAAAAACGTTATTGTTAGGTTTAACAAATGATCCTATTTCTATTAATTATGCAAAGGATTCAGTAGAGCTTCAAAAGCACATTTTAGAAAATAATTTTAATACTGATGATTTAGCCATTATCACGAATAATCAATACTATAATTTCACAACTAATATAATAAAAAATAAAATAAAACAATTATGCATAGAATATAAAAAACAAACTAAACAAATTAAGTCTATTTGTTATAACTTATTAATCGAGTTATTCACATGTGAAGCGTTTTCATTAGATGATAAGTACACCCTATTATGTAACCATATACCGCATCTAGATGCCAAAAAAACATATAAGGCACTCAAAACAATAGAGCAAGATGCTACAAATCAAAGTTTTTTTTCAAACCTATTTATAGAAGAAAAAAGCTCAAGTTTTAAAAATATAGCTTTGAACCAAAAAATAATCGAAGAACTGAATAAGAAATGGCAATTTAAATACAAAGTAGAAAATAACCAGATTAATGCTTATGGGCAAAAATTAGTTAAAAACTAAATTGATTTATTGGCGCTTTTATTTTCTTAAGCTGTAACGGAGTTACAGCTTAAACGACAATTCCGCCCCCCATTTGGGGCGGCCATAACTGCGTCGATCTTTTTAAGTTTGTTAGCACATAAATAGAATATTTAACTATTGTGAGAAGCAAGTAGCGTTGCTAACCTTTGTTTAATTTCATCATTAGGTTCGTTTGCAATAAGTTCTTGCAGGGCAAGCGTTAGTTTATCTGTCCAACATTGCCGATCCCAAGCTTCAATGGCATTTAATGCCATGTTTCGATTGCGTATTACTGGGCTGTTTAGACCTATTAATATAAGATCTTCACCCATACCCAGAAATCGATTGAGCTCTTGTAAAATAGCATCCAATGCACGGTGTGCTTTATATTTGATGCCAAATGCAGATTCTAGCGCTGGCCCAGTTGCGAGTTTTGTAAAGTCATATTGTTGCCCAGCTAACTGTATAACTTGTTGTACTCTTTGTATATCATCGGTTTGCATTAAATAATACCACTGTTCACCCTGATGATTTTTTTGATATGCAAAACGCGCATCCCATGCATCAAATCCAAATTGCGTATAAAGATCAGCAGCTAGGCAAAATTTACTGCTATCATCAGCCATTAAATCATGCTCAATTAATGCTAACCATTTATCTTGATGGATAAACTCATTCGCTTTTTCAATAATTGCGTTTTTTATTTTTTCATTCCAATTAGGATAGCTTTCATTAAGCTGGTTGCTAACAAAATCACGTATAGTCAGTACTGTCCGTAAAGGGGGGAGTTTAGCTAATGAGGGTAGTTTTAGTAAATGTTTTAAATAATTTAAACAAACAATAGCACCTTCCTCATAACAATGCATATCTTCGGCTGGTCCGCCCATGATGAGTGCCTCTAAAATTTCACCCGCAGATTCTAATAAAGGTAAATCAACATAATCTTGTTCTAAACCCTGATTTAATTCACCTGTGGTTGCGCAAGTATAAGCAAGATATTCGTTCATAACGCTATTTTGATAACCCGCTCTTAATAACCAATCTTTAGTTGTTGATGATAATTGATATTCGGCTAATCGTTCAACGATATGGATCCTACCCCAACCATCCACTTTTTTAGCTAAAGTAACTAAGGCATTTTCGACTTGTTCTGGTGATGATAAGGTGTTTTGTAATGCAACTGCTGAATATAAGGTAAACTCTTCATGCATGCCTAATAATAAAAATAAGTCAGTTTGTTCGGTAGTAAAACATCCTAATACAGCAATACTAAACTTAATGATTTCACGATCAGGGCTATTTGTTGCTAACCAATAGGTAAATTCATATAACTTATCAAAATCAAGGTCAATTTTTGGTATTGCATCACTCAAATCATCAATAAAACTTAAAGTACCTTCCGTATTTATTAAGGTGTAAAGTTTTTCGATATCGTGTTTATTGGGTTGTGTTGATATTGTGATTAGTAACGTTAAAATTTCTTCAACACATGTTTGTTCAGATGATGCGCCATGATGATTGCTAACCCCATCCATCGCCCCGGCTGCCCATTTTAATTTTGTATCATCAGATGATTCATCAGGAAGTGTTTGGGCTATTTCAGGCAGTTTTTCAGCATGTTGATAAGGCAGTAAAAATTGATAAATACTGATTTTATTGTTATCCCATACCATTGGAAATGGTTGAGTAGTCGCCCTATTTGAGGGTTCTGTGGTTGAATTTTGAGTATTTTCTTTCATCGTTAATCCTTTAAATATTTTATTGTTAGAATGATTAATCAGTTATTTAAATTAAATTGAATAATCGCGATAGTTATGCATTATTTTTAGATTGTAATTGATATAATTGAAGTTGTTTATATTTTTATTTCCACCAATACCGAGGATTGCTCCTCGATATTTTTTACCCTTTCACACACACGACTTGCCGTAATTGATGGACAATTTCGACCAGTTCATTTTGGGCTGTCATTACCGCATCAATATCTTTATATGCCATTGGTATTTCATCAATCACATCAGCATCTTTACGGCATTCAACATGTGCGGTGGCTTTGATTTGGTCTTCAATGGTAAATTGTTTTTTGGCCGCTGTTCGGCTCATAACTCGCCCTGCACCATGTGAGCATGAACAGAAACTTTCTTCATTACCAAGTCCACGGACAATATAGCTTTTAGCGCCCATTGAGCCCGGAATAATCCCTAGCTCACCTTTACGAGCTGATACCGCTCCTTTACGAGTAATAAAAATGTCTTCACCAAAATGCTGTTCTTTTTGCACATAGTTATGGTGACAATTAACCGCCGACATATGTGTAGTAAACGGTTTAGTAATGACTTTACGCATCGCTAAGATGACATTATTCATCATGGCTTCACGGTTGAGCCTTGCAAATTCTTGTGCCCAATGTACGGCATCAACATAATCTTGAAAATGTTCAGTGCCTTCTTGTAAATAAGCCAAATCTTTATCGGGTAGATTTTTAATATGGGCTTCCATATCTTTTTTAGCCATTTCTATAAAAAAGCTGCCAATGGCATTACCTACACCACGTGATCCACTATGCAACATAATCCAAACTCGATCGGCTTCGTCTAAACAGATTTCGATAAAATGGTTGCCGGTACCGAGTGTGCCTAAATGTCGGTAGTTATTGGTATTTAAAAAACGTGGGTATTTTTCGGTTAATTTTTCAAAACCCGGTAATAGCTGTTGCCAATAGCCATCGATTAGTGATGGTGGATTTTGCCAGCTACCGCTATCTCGCCCTTTATGTTTTGGTGTTATGCCATGCGGTACCGCTTTTTCAATTTCATGCCGTAACGGTGATAAATTATCGGGCAAATCACTCGCCATTAAGGAAGTTTGCACCGCAATCATTCCACAACCAATATCAACACCCACTGCCGCTGGAATAATTGCGCCCATGGTTGGGATCACACTACCAATAGTCGATCCTTTACCTACATGCACATCAGGCATTACAGCAATATGTTTAAAAATAAATGGTAATTGTGCGGTTTTGGTTAATTGTGATTTAGCTTCATCTTCAACAGGTACACCTTTTGTCCACATTTTTATTGGCTTAGCATTTTCGGTTTTTAATACTTCATATTGATTCATTTTTTCATTCCTTGGTTTTATTATGCCGTGGTTAATGGCATGATGTTATATCTTTGGTTATATTTACGGTTATATCTACATTTTCGGTTGGATATTAATCAAACCATGTAACACTTGATCAAGCCCACCGACCACCGAGATTTTGTCGATCCGTTCGGCAATGCGTTCTAGTGTTTCCATCTCTTTCAAGCGTAAAGCAACTGGGTTGTTTTCCATCACTTTAGCCGTGTTTAATAATGAACGAGTGGCTGAGGTTTCTTCTCGACGGCGAATTACATTGGCTTGTGCTGATTTTTCAGCTTCTACAACTTGCGATAAAATCGATTTCATATCACCGGGTAAAATAATATCTTTTACGCCAAGTGAAACCGTTGTTAATCCAAAACCGTCTAAACGTATTTGCACATGTTTAGTTACTACTTCATCAATAATATTTTTATTTTCAAGCAATTCATCTAGTGTTCGGGTTCCAATCGCTTCACGTAAACCAAATTGTAACTCTCGGTAGAGCAATTCTACTGGGGTTGCTGTTTTTTCAAATGCCGTTAATACATCGGTATAGTGCCAGTTTGCGACTAGATTAATACGTAAATTTACTTTATCTTTGGTCAAAATCTCTTGTCCCGTTACTTCTAAAGCCTGTAAGCGCATATCAACAACATCAACCGATATTTCACGGTTAAAACGCCAATAGGCGGTAATGCCAGCGGTTAATAGTTGCTCGATTTTGCCATTTACCTTTAGTATTCCAACATAATAAGCAGGCACTTGGGCAATCAATACGCCACTATTACCAATGATATTTTTTTGTCGTAATTCTGGTTGTAATAATTGTTCAATTATTTCATCACTTAAAGTATATCCTTGGTTTAAATCAACTTTGGTTATATGTTGTTTATCACCGTTTTGCCAGTAAAGTCGTTTGGTTCCAGGTGATAGAATTTCAACGAGTAAATCATTTTCATAACGTAGCCCTACTTCATTGGCTCCAACTTCCATCGCAACACAAAATTGTAATAGTTGTTGTGGCGCACGTTGTTCGATTGCATTAGCGATCCGATCATCAATACGGCTTTCTCGTAAATTAAATTTACCCAGTACGATGGTGTGTTTAAATTGGCAGTAACCGACTACAGTTTCTGGCGCAATGATTTTTATTAATTGATTATCAACAAATAAGGTACCGATTTGTTCATGAATAAAATGATGTAGAACCAATTTATCGATATGAGTAATTGTTGCGTTAGTATTTTTTGCTTCTATTAATTCGTTAGCGATCTCTGTTGGTAATTCATAATCCTGTTGTAATAACACTTTTTTTATTGAGTGCGATTTATAGCTGTTCCAATACAATGTTTTGGTCGCAGGTAAAATCACTTCAACCAGTTTTTGTTGTTCATAACGTAACACGATCTCATTATCAGCTACATCAACCAAATAACAATATTGTTTAACGATGTCTGGATAGAAGTTAAGTAACTGTTCGGTCATTTCATCTGATACTCTAGGAAATGCTAAATCTATGATTTTGTAACTTATTGTATTTAGCGGATCGATTTTTCGGTATACACCCGCAGTTAAGATCTGATCGATCTCATCATGTTTATATAACACGGCAATTTCATATTTTTTTACTTTAATTGTTTTAATCATTTTATTGTCCTTTTTATGACAATCAGCCATCGTGTTTGTGCTAATTTAAACGGCTTAAGTAACGAAATAATAGGGGGAGTATTAAAGCGAATAAGAAAATAACCCTTCTTATTGGTATTTAACTTTCTGCCTATTATCCAGTTTTTTTATCTTAGTCATCCTAATTAATCACTAAGTTAATCGGTTTAAACTAGTGGATAAGTTTGATGCCATACAACTTTATACCTTTCTTATCCAACACGATAACTGACTGTGTTTATTACTTCTTTTGTTTCTTGGTTTTTGAAGTAGGACTCGAACCTACTACATATCGATGGTATCGATTGTTCTACCTGATGAACTATTCAAAAATTGCTTTTACACAGCAACCTAATCACCCAATCAGGAATACATGTTGATAATCTTTTACGTTTTCATCTTATAGATAATTCGCTTAAGTATTCGCTATGTACCTTACTGTTATCAAAAACAGTTTTGTTTGCTTAGGTATAGGTAATATTGCGAAAAGCGTGCCAAAAAATAAAAAATATTAAAATAAAAACATAATTAATTGATTTATAATTAAATAAAAAATAATTTATATATTAAGATTGAATTGTAATGGTTTTTTTATTACTGATTTATTATAATTTTATATATTATTTTATAAATATTTATAAAAATGAAAAAGAATGTAGTATTTGGTTTTTTAGGAAATGTACTGGATCAACGTGGTAAAGGTAAACGACGCTGGCGGCATTGGCGACCGACTATTGATTTATGTTATCAGTCAGAGATAGGCTTTAATCGGTTAGAACTACTTTATTATCAAAATGATTATCATCTACTTTGTGAAGTGATTAAAGATATTAAAACTTTATCACCGCAAATCGAAGTAACACCAATTGCAATAAACATAGACGATCCATGGGATTTTGAGCAAGTTTATACCTGCCTTTTTGATATTTCCAAGAATTACGCATTTAATCCAGAACAAGAAAACTATTATGTTCATATTACAACAGGCACGCATGTTGCTCAGATTTGTTGGTTTTTACTGGCTGAGTCACGCTATTATCCCGCTAAATTATTACAAATGTCACCGCCAGAGAAACATCAGTCTGCCTCGCAATCTTATATGGAGTTAACCGAAAATGAACTGATTAGGCAAGTGCCTTGCGGTAAAATGAATATCATCGATTTAAATTTGCATCGTTACGATAAAATCTTAACTCGTTTTCAACAATATGCCCATCAAGCAACCGATTTATTAAAGTCAGGTATCGCAACGCGTAATCAACAATTCAATCAGTTAATTGCCGAAATAGAACAAGTCGCTAGTCGATCGCATGCACCTATTTTGTTGTGTGGGCCTACAGGTGCAGGTAAATCATTTTTAGCTAAACAGATTTATTTGCTTAAACACAGTAATCATCAAATTAGCGGTCAGTTTGTTGAAATCAATTGCGCCACTTTGCGTGGAGATAGTACAATGTCAACCTTGTTTGGTCATGTTAAAGGCGCCTTTACTGGTGCTAATCTTGCCCGCACTGGATTACTTAAAAATGCTGATGGCGGTTTATTGTTTTTAGATGAAATTGGTGAACTGGGGCTTGATGAGCAAGCCATGTTATTAAAAGCGATTGAAGAAAAGCAATTTTATCCATTTGGTAGTGATAAACCGATACAGAGTGATTTTCAGCTAATTGCTGGCACGAATAAAGATCTGAAACAGGCAATAAAACAAGGCGAGTTTCGAGAAGATCTGTTCGCCAGAATTAACTTATGGAGTTATCAACTGCCAAGTTTAGCTCAACGTAAAGAAGACATTGAACCGAACATTGATTATGAGTTGGCACGTTATGCCAAAGAATATGGCATAATGCCACGCTTTAATCAACAATCACGACGCGCCTATTTGGCCTTTGCCACCAGTCCCGATGCTTTATGGTTGGGTAACTTTCGTGAACTAAATAGTTCGATTATTCGAATGGCGACGTTAGCACCACAAGCTAATATCACGCTTGAACAAGTTGAAAAAGAGATTGCGCGCTTAAAACAAAATTGGGGACAAAGCAGAAATGATCATTCTTTAATCCCAACGGATATTGATGAATTTGATCGCTACCAACTAGAAAAAGTGATCGAAATATGCCAAAAAAGTGAAACATTATCTGCCGCAGGCAGGCATTTATTTGCCGTTTCTCGCACCAAAAAACAACGTAGTAATGATGCAGATCGGCTAAAGAAATATTTAGCTAAATTTGGTTTGAGTTGGGAGGTGATTCATCAATAGCAAATCATTTAATCCTAACATGATAGAGGTAAATCCACTGGTATCAAAAGTGGATTTATTTTGACCAAAGTCTTAGCTATTCAATTTAATTATGACTGATGATTAAATGTTGAAAGGTTGGCTAACAAATTATTAGATTCTGCATACAAAGACAAAACTCTTATTTTAATCTTCTGTTTGTTCTTCAAATACTGACATATCAATACTAAGTAATTCTAAAGAATTATTACGTTTTATACCTACCCCATTTTCAATAAGTAATTCAATTAATCTTGAGCCATCAATTAAGGTAATTGGCGCAGCACCAGGGTAGTTAGCTGCTTCTGCACAACCTGATGAAAATTTGCTTGTTGTGATTAATGTGCCTCGGATAGCTTTATGATAAGGTAAAGCTCCTCTTAATTGATCGATCAATGGGCGATTAACTGAATTTTGCATTCGTTTTACTTGAACGACTTCTGTAATACGCGTAATACCCACTTGTACATTACCTATTACATCAATACCTTTATCGCCCGAAGCTTTAGTAACCGTAACATCTTCATAACCCATCGCTTGTAATAATTGACCAATTAATATTTCAAAATGATAAGGGTTCATATTATGTAATTGTTCTGATAATAATGCTTTTTGTTGTTCATTATATCGAACAACAGAATCCATAATGTCATCCAATGGGTCACGTAATTTAGTTTGTGGAAGATCATCTAACCATTTTTGACCACTATCCGTTATCTGATAAACAATACCATTACGTTTAACAAGTTTGCGATCGACTAAATTCACTAGTCGAGCATATAAAGTTGATTTACATGCACGTTCACTATTCCATTTTGAATTCTGGCGCAAATAAGTGATCCATTCTGGTAATAAATCGCCATTTTTAGCTTGTCCACGTACACTAAGTAATTCTAATAGTTGTAATATTGCTTCTGCATCATCCAATTCTCGCAAAACTGTTTTATCACCTTTTAAAAAAGCTTTCCCTTTTGCTGAGGGTTGCCAACAGCCTTGTATATCGACAGTCATTAGGTTGCCATTATTTATAAACATATAAGTACCATAACTATGACGAGGATTTAATACGTGGTTATCCTGTGACCATATTTTATTCGCTATTTCAGCGTATTCGCCACTTAGTCGTTCATCGATCCAGCTATTAGGGTTTGACCAGTCCACTGGTTTTTGTGGTGTCCCAGACTGTCCTCGAATCTCACTAATCATGCCATGTACAGACTTTTTAGTATATCCAGATACTGCTTTAATCATTGCTGCTGTCTGGGCATATGTTGGAAATAGTGGTGTTATAGTTTTATAAGTCACAATTTATTCCTTAAAGTATTTCAGTGATTTAAAACAATAAAATTATCACTTAAAATGCAATAATATTTAGTTAATCTAAAAGTTAATTTATTTTATAACGAAAAAAGCATATCAGAAATAAAAGCAAAAATAATCTATTAGAAAACTAAATTATGGCTGCAATGTGGTTATACCGATTTAGCTTTGCTCTACAATCTACAATTTGTTAACTCGATATGGTTTAACGAATTGTTGTCGTTATCTTGAAAATATTCAATGTTTTTTATATCCAAATGGATAATAGGTAAACTAAAGTTAGCTACTTTTCCTGTTAATACTATGATATTAGAAGAAAAATTTTTCAGTCTCGACCAAAGCCATATGTTATTACTTAATTATATTAACTTTATTAAGTTAAAAAGATGTTGTTTAATTTGCACAAAACTTAATAATTACTGACACTTTACAGATTGTTACCTTTTGTATAGAATAAGCCCGCTTTCCTGAATCGTGCTGCTGCAGGAAAACAGTAATTATCTTCTCAACAGAGGAGACCGTTTTTTATTGTTTTCTAGGTGGCAATGATGTCTACATTTACCCGTTTACAAAAACGTTTATCCCGACTAGGGATTGAAAGTCATTTTTATAATGATATTTATACTTTTAATCAACAAAATACGACCGCTCAAGTTTTATTACCGCAGGCTTTACCTTTAGAAGAAAAAGCTGTCAAGCAGTTACTGGATTTTGCATCGGTTAAAGTGCCTAATAGCTTAGGACACGTGTGTGCTGCACGTGCTACTCCCGATTTCCATCCAGGTGCGATTGCGCCAGTGGGCAGTATTGTGGCAACAACGGAAGATTTAATTATTCCAGCAGCTATTGGCACTGATATTAACTGTGGTATGCGCCTTTTGACAACTGGCTTAAGCTATGATCAAGTGCATGACCAAAAATCAGCAATTATCGCGCAACTAAAACGCGTATTATTGCAAGATGAACGAGATATTCCTGTTACGCCGCAATCTTTTCAAGCGTTGTTTGATCAAGGAATAGCGCAATGGATTGCTGCCCTACCACAACAAGGTTTGTGGCAAGAGGTTAATGTTAAGCGATTACTTGCCGAAATTAACCAAATATCGGGGCAGTCGTTAATCACCGCTGATAGCAAATACGCGCCAGAGGCCTTTTTTGAGTCACGCAGTATTATCCGTCCAGCAAGCTTAGGTACCGTTGGTTCAGGTAACCATTTTGTTGAGTTACAAATTGTTGATGAGATCCTTGATCGACATTTAGCTTATCAAATGGGGCTAAAGAAAGATGCTGTTGTGATAATGATTCATACTGGTTCACGTGATGTGGGATTTTATATTGGCAAGCGTTGGCAAGATAAAGCCAAAGAATTATGGCCAGTAAACGAAAAATATCCAACATCAGGATTATTTGGTTTGGCCGATGATAATGCTCAAAATTACTTGCAAGCTATGGGCGTTGCAGCACGTTATGCTTGGATCAACCGAATTGTTATCACGGAATTGATACGTAAAGAATTCATGGCGATCTTTAAACACGATAATAGTCAGTTAATCGTGGATATTTCGCATAATATTATTTTACCTGAGCATGGCATGAATATTCACCGCAAAGGGGCAACGCCAGCTAATCAAGAGGAAATAGTATTAATTCCCGGCTCGATGGGCGATTACTCTTATGTGGCGGTTGGTAAAGGGAATTCGGATTGGTTATGGTCTTGTTCGCATGGTGCGGGTAGAGCTGAAAGACGGCAATCAATGCGTAGCAAAAAAGTGGTGTCTGATAAGGTTAATTTGCCATGGCAATGTATCACCTTAAAAGAAGAACGTCTACGTGAAGAAGCCCCTGCGGCTTATAAACCGATCACACCTGTAATCGAATCGCAAGAAAATGCTGATTTAATTCAGTCAGTGGTAAAACTTAAACCTTGGATCACGTTTAAAGCGTGATCAAGCAAACAGCCCAAGCTTTGTTAGTTTGGGCTGTTTTTATAATCAATTGCTATTCTAAATTTTTAGCATTGTATTTTGTTTATGTTGCAATATCACTAGGTATTGAGTTTGTTTTACTCATCCAGATCTCAGCGTTATTAACCCAATGAGTTTTAGACAATATTTTTTCCTTTTAACCGATTTAGTATTCACATATAACAATCAACAATTCCTATTGTAAACAAGAGAAATACAATAAGTAGGTTTATTATAGAATTTAGTGACAGAATTAACTGTCACCTTTATTATTCATTATGAACTTTTTCCTCTATACAGAAACAGGCAATTTTATGTTCGTTATAGTTAATAAGTTGCGGTTGTTCAATTGTGCAACGTGGAAATGCTAAACGGCACCGGGCATTAAAAGCACAACCCAAAGGAGGATTAAGAGGGCTTGGTAATTCCCCTTCTAATTTGATTCTATCCCGTCTAAGATCTGGATTTAATCTTGGTGTTGCTGATAATAGCGCCTGAGTGTATGGATGCTTTGGATTGCGATATATTTCATCTTTCCGTCCTTGTTCAACACAACGCCCTAAATACATCACCATTACGTCATCAGCAATATGCTCAACGACAGAAAGGTCATGAGAAATAAAAACATAAGATAAACCTAGATCTTGCTGTAGATCCATCATCAAATTTAGTACTTGTGCACGCACAGAAACATCTAGTGCTGAAACGGGTTCATCAGCAACCACTATTTCGGGATCAAGCATTAAACCTCTTGCGATAGCAATGCGTTGGCGTTGTCCTCCTGAAAACATATGCGGATAACGATTATAAAACTCTTCTTTTAATCCAACTTTTTTCATCATTGATAGCACTTTTGCTTTACGATCATTGGCTGTTAAATCGGTATTGATAATTAGCGGTTCTTCTAATATGGAACCGATTTTTTTGCGTGGATTGAGTGATGAGTATGGATTTTGGAAAACAATTTGGATCTTTTGGCGACGCAATTTTTGAGCTTGCAGGTCATCATCCAACAGATTCTGATCTTTAAAATAGAGTTCTCCTGATGTGGGTTTTTCGATCATGGTCAATAATCTTGCTAATGAGGATTTACCACAACCCGATTCACCAACAATCGCAAGTGTTTTGGCTTTACCTAATGTAAAAGATACACCGTCAACAGCTTTAACTTGTTTAGCTTCAGAAAAGAACCCCGTTTTGACATGATAATATTTTGTCAGGTTTCGGGCATCAAGCAGTAATTCTTTATTTTCCATATTATTGTTCATATTGTGGTATCCCTTCGCTTGATAATGGATAATGGCATTTTACTTTTCTAGTTGCAGAATAACTCATTAATGCAGGTTCTTCAGTATAACAGCGTTCAGTAGCATAAGGACAACGCGGATTGAGTAAACAGCCTGTTGGCCGGTCATATTTTCCTGGAACGACACCCGCTAATGATGCTAATCGCTCTTTGTCTTGCGTAAATTCAGGCAGCGAGCGTAATAATGCTTGTGTGTAAGGGTGTAATGGCTTTTTAAAGATAATTTCAGTATCACCTATTTCAACGACTTGTCCAGCATACATCACAATAATTTTTTGTGCCGCCTCAGAAACTAACGCTAAGTCATGCGTAATAAGAACTAATGCCATGTTATTTTTGCGTTGCAACTCAAGCAATAACTCGATAATTTGCCCTTGAATTGTAACATCAAGCGCGGTTGTTGGTTCATCAGCAATTAAGAGCTTTGGGTTACATGCAATTGCTATTGCGATCATGACGCGTTGGCTCATGCCACCAGATAACTGATGCGGATAAACATTTAATCGATTTTCTGCATCAGCAATACCCACTAATTTAAGCAATTCAATCGCTCTTGCTTTGAGTGCTTTTTTACTGCCAACTTGGTGAATTTTCAAGGTTTCAATGATTTGGTAACCTATGGTAAAACATGGGTTTAAGCTCGTCATCGGATCTTGAAAGATCATTGCAACATCTGCACCCACAATTTTACGGCGCATTTTGGTTGAGATCTGTTGCAGGTCTTTGCCATCAAAATGTAATGCATTGGCATTGACTTTACCTGGAAAATCAATTAACCCCATTATGGCGAGTGAGCTCACTGACTTTCCTGAGCCTGATTCACCCACAATGCCAACAACTTGCCCTTGTTCAACGTCATAACTAATGTGGTCTACCGCTTTAAATCCACCAAATTGAACAGATAATTCTTTTACTTCTAATAGTGCCATGACTGTATCTCCATTACTGCTTCAATTTAGGATCAAGCGCGTCTCGCAAACCATCTCCCATTAAGTTGAAAGCTAACACTGTCATTAAAATTACTAAGCCCGGAAAGGTGACTACCCACCATGCAGATTGTGCAAATTGCAATACGTCAGCAAGCATTGTTCCCCATTCAGGGGTCGGTGGCTGTGCACCCATACCTAAAAAACCTAATGCGGCCATGTCTAAAATCGCATTTGAAAATCCTAATGAAGCTTGCACAATTAATGGCGCTAAACAGTTTGGCAGAATATTTATAAACATCTGCCGTAAAGCACCTGCCCCAGCAACTCGGGAAGCAATCACATAATCTTTATTAATTTCAGCAAGCGCTGCTCCGCGGGTTAAACGGATATAATGAGGTAACGCAACAAAAGCTAATGCAATTGAGGCATTAACAATCGATGGGCCAAATATCGCAACTAAAACAAGTGCAAGTAATAAACTGGGTAAAGCAAGCATGATATCGACAGCACGCATAATGATGTTGTCTAAAAAACCGCCTACATAACCGGCAATCAATCCTACTGTAATCCCTAAAATCAATGAGATGATGACGACTAAGCAACCAACTAATAAAGATAAACGCGCACCATAAATGAGCCTCGATAAGATATCTCGCCCCACATCATCTGTGCCTAAAATAAATTGCCAACTGCCATCTTTCATCCAAACAGGTGGTGCTAATAAGGCGTCTCTAAATTGTTCAGAAGGAGAATGTGGTGCAACAAAATTAGCAAAAATAGCGAGTAAAACAATAATAATAATAAAAACTAATCCAACGACAGCACCTTTATTTTTTGAAAAATAAAACCAGAACTCACGCATAGGTGTTAATGGTTTAGGTTCAACCAAACTGGTGTCTCTCGTATTGGTCGATTCAGTAATAACCTGTTTATTCATCTGTAAACACACTCTTATTTATGTCTAATACGCGGATTGATAACGCTGTATAACATATCAACTAATAAATTTACCAAAATAATCATGACCGCAACAATTAAAACGCCACTTTGCACTACGGGATAATCTCGACGTTGTAGCGCTTCAATTAACCAACGACCAATTCCCGGCCATGAAAAGACGGTTTCGGTCAATATTGCACCAGCAAGCATTGTACCAACTTGTAAGCCGATGACTGTCATCACTGGGATCATCGCATTGCGTAATGCATGAATAAGGATGATTCGCATTCGACTAACGCCTTTAGCTCGTGCAGTTCGAATATAATCTTCACTTAATACTTCTAACATAGAAGAACGAGTCATGCGGACAATGACCGCTAATGGAATGGTTCCTAATACAATGGCAGGTAAAATTAAGTGAGTAACTGCATCGATAAAATCTTCTGTTTCACCCCATAATAAAGTATCAACTAACATAAATCCGGTTAAAGGTTTACTTTCATCTAAGAAAAGCATATCGCTAACACGACCTGATACTGGAGTTAAATTTAAATGCACAGAAACTAACGTAATGAGCATCATTCCCCACCAAAAAATTGGCATGGAATAACCCGTTAAAGACAAACCTATTGCTGTATGATCAAATATTGAACCGCGTTTTACTGCTGCAAGCACGCCAATTGGAATCCCAAAACTAACTGCAAACAACATCGCGCAAAATCCAAGCTCAAAAGTTGCTTTAAATCGGGGTACAAATTCATCCCATACTGGAATTTGGCTTTTAAAAGAGATGCCTAAATCGCCATGAAGCATGTTTATAATATATTGAAAATATTGTTGATACAGTGGTTTATCTAAACCCAGTTGAGTCATTAATTCAGCATGGCGTTCTGGGGTTAAACCTCGCTCTCCTGCAAGCACCATAATGGGATCACCAGGAATGAGATGAACGAAAATAAAAGTCAGCAGTGTTATGCTGATAAAAGTCGGAATAAGTACACCTAACCGCTTTAGAATAAATTGAAACATGTAGTAGCTCTTTTAAACTATCGTTTATAAAATAGATAAAATTTTTATTGTTATTAAAAAATAGATTTATAGCTCTAAATTTAGCAAAACCCAACGTAGTAATTAACCACACATTGGTGGTTAATCGTTAGGAATACTATTTTTCAAGCGTAACTTGGTTAAAATTATGTAATGCTAAAGGAGCCATAATATAGCCTTTAACCTCTTTACGTAATGGCAGATAAATCATTGAATGAGCAATCATTAATGCAGGCGCTTGGTTATGCATCTCAACTTGCGCTTGTTTGTAAAGCTTAACCCTTTTTTCATGATCAGGCTCAATGCGAGCTTGCTGTAATAAATCATCAAATGGTTTATAACACCAGTGTGAATAGTTTGAACCTGCTTTAACCGCATCACAACTCATTAAAACAGAATAAAAGTTATCAGGATCGCCATTATCTCCCGACCATCCCATTAGCACTGCATCATGTTCACCATCACGAATACGAGATAGATATTCTCCCCATTCATAACTCACAATTTTAGCTGTTACACCAATTTTAGCCCAATCAGCTTGAATCATTTCAGCCATACGGCGTGCATTTGGGTTATATGGGCGTTGTACTGGCATTGCCCATAAATTGATAGTAAACCCTTTCTCTAATCCCGCTGATTTTAATAACTCTTTTGCTTGTTCTGGATCATAAGGATAATCTTTTACTTCATCGTTATAACCCCACATTGATGGTGGAATAAAGTTTTTAGCTGGTTCTGCCGCACCTTGAAAAACAGCTTTTATAATCGCATCTTTGTTCACGGCCATATTTAATGCTTGACGAACTTGCAAGTTATCAAGTGGTGGCTTATCCATATTGTAGGCTAAATAACCAATATTAACCCCTGCCATTTCTTTAACAACAATATTATTGTCTGACTTCATTCGTTCAATATCTGCTATATTTGGATATGGCATAGCATGACATTCTCCTTTTTGTAACTTGGCATAACGAATTGCAGGATCTGGGGTGATTGAAAACACTAAACGATCAAGCTGGGCTTTAGGGCCAAAATAATCGGGATTTGCTTTATAAAGAATTCTTGAATCTTTTTGGTATTGAACAAAGGTAAACGGACCAGTACCAACGGGGACTAAATCAACTTTTTCGGGTGTGCCATTTTTAAGCATAGCATCGGCATATTCGGCTGATAAAATGGAAGCAAATGACATTGCTAAATCTGCTAAGAAAGGAGCTTCTGGATGGTTTAATTCAAATACGACAGTATGGTCATCAATCTTTTTAATTTCTTTGATTAAATCTGGGAATCCCATGCTTTCAAAGTATTCATATTGTCCACCAGAAACTTTGTGATAAGGATGATTTTTATCTTTTTGTCGCATAAATGTAAAAATAACATCATCAGCATTTAAGTTTCGGGTTGGTTTGAATTCTTTATTGCTATGCCATTTAACGTCATCGCGTAAATGGAAAGTATAAGTTAAACCATCTTGGCTGATATCCCAAGATTTCGCTAAAGCAGGTTCAATTTCGGTAGTACCTAATTTAAATTCCACCAAACGGTTAAAAACAGGAACTGCACTCGCATCCATTGAAATACCACTTGTCACTAACTGTGGACTAAATGTTTCAGGTGAAGCCTCTGCACAATAGACTAACGTCCCCGCAGCATGAAGTTGTGCACTAGCAAGCATTGTTATTAGCCCTGCGCCCAACAAAAATTTACGTTTATATTTCCTTAGATTCCTCATAAAATCACCCCAATTATTTAACTGTAAACCGATTTTGTAATACTTATACAAAGTTAAAATCTTCGTATTTCTAATATTTTTTTAATACAGATTTAGTAAAACACTCTAATTTTGATTGTTACATCAATTAATTTTTACTTTGTTTAAATTCATATTTTCGCTATCTATCGCACCATTATGGTGCAAAAATGCACCATAATTAAAATTACGATATTGCCTAGCAATTTACAATAACATTCTATTTTTGATTAAAATAATTTCTAACACGAGCATAACGGCAGTTAAGTACTGTGTAACAGATATAACATGCAAAAATAGTGCCATTTTTAATTCACAAATTCATATTAAAGGTAATACTAAAAAAGAGCATATAAATATGTTCTTTGAATTTTGTTTAATTTATATAGTTCTAAATTTATTATAGAGTTTGTTACTTAATAATTGATTTTTATAGAATCTATTATAATTATTGTAAATAAAATAATCATTAAATTAATGATGTAAAATTAACTTATTACTGGATTTAGCTTAATTTCAGTTGAACACAGTTGAGGAGTAAAACAAGGTGAAAGGCTTATTTGAAAAGGCTTTAGGCATAAAAAAAACTGCTAGAAGCAGGTCTTAGAATTTGGTGATTGGTGCCCGGACGCGGAATCGAAGATGTGGGTTGAATTCTTGTGGTTACTGGATTTGAAAAATTTAGATGAAAAATGTACCCGTATTTGTATCCCTAAATTAAGCGGCTTTAAAAATGTACAATTAAGCTCAATTTTATTACCATAAAGAGATTAGCATTGTTCTTTCCTGAATCCCAGAATCAACAAATCCAAATTTAATATAAAACGCATTGGCTTCATCTGTTAAGCTATGTACCAATAGTGCTCTAGAACCAACTTGTTTAGAGACTTCTTTCGAGCGTAATATAGCATCTTTTAATAATGCTGCACCTAATCCTTTTGCTTTGTAATTTTTATCAATAGCTAAACGGCCTAAGATAATAACCGGAATAGGATCGGGCATATTGCGCTTAAATCTACTCAATGTTAGTTGTCGATGTTGGATACTGCCAGTTGATAAACAATAAAAACCGATTACTTTGTTATTGTCACAAATGACAAATGTACGAGAAGCACCACTTTTTTGATTTTTTAAGGATTTTTTCTTCAACCATTCATTCAAAGACAACTCTTCACAGTCAAATGACGTAAAATCATGATGTTCATTCAATAAATGTGGCGCTTCTATTTTTCCCATGGTGACTTCCGTGACAACAAAGCTTGAATTTTTTCATTACTATCAAAAGAGGCTTCGATTGCATGATTGAAAGCATTTATCTGTTCATCGTCGATTAAAAAAAGACGCTGATCAAGCAAAACATCTTCAGCCTTTGAGCAGGCCGCTTCTAAAATAAAATCAGTGCGTGATTTAGATAGTAAATGAGCCGCAATATCAATCAATTCTTTTTGGGATGCCTTAGCTCTAATATTAATAGGCGATTCTTTGGTTTCAGTTCTCATTTTAATTGCCGTTTTTTAATTTAGTATGAATATGCATTGTATAGCAAATTGATATACAGGTGAAGTGGTGTTTAAATATCGAAGAAATAAATAGCATAAACGTTATTGAATATAAATTATTAAAATAGGATGGGGAACCTTCTACGTTAGTTGTGTACTGAGTTTGGGGTATTTACAACGTGTTTATCGGGTATATTGTAAGTTAAAACTTAATATTAGAATAAAGCGTAAAAAGCGTATTCCACTACGAGCGCCAAAACAGTTATAACTTACCCAAGAAGCAAGGTGAATGCTGTCAATGGATTTTATGAGTGACTGTAGTCGTAATCAACGTCGCTTTAGGACATTCAATGTCATTGATGACTTTAATCGTGAGGCGCTAGGCATTGATATTGCAGTAAGCTTACCAACAGGAAGAATTACCCGTTACTTAGATAAACTGGCCGAATATCATGGGTATCCATTAAAAATACGGGTCCATTATCTACTCGTATTTTAGGAAATAATTACACTAAAAAAGTTGAGAAAATTTTGGAAAAATAAATATATTCAAAATTTGGTGAAACAGGTTTTATAGTATAAAACCTGTTTAGATTTAATAAGTTAATTTCTTTTTCTGAAAATAGGTTTTTATTTTTTCTGATTCTATTCTTTTCATATAATCTTCCATAAATTTCCAATTAGGGTTACCTAAAGAATCAATTGGAAGAAGAATTTTAGTTCGTTTCAATCTCGTAAGAGTTGCGCCATTTCCCCCCCAATTGAACTTTCTCATCTGAATTTTTAATAGTGGAATAATAAATAAGGCAATATATTTTGTTATATTTTTATGTTCTAATATTTGTATATTTTGACCAGTATAAAAAAAGTGTGACTGATAAAATACAGTTTGAGTATCTAGCCCTATAGTAATGACATTACCTTTATTTAAAGAGTATTTTTTACTTTGCTCTTTTCCTACAAATAAATTTACGCCATTATTAACCTCTGAACGAGTAATATAGGGAATTTTGCCAATAACTTCTATCAGTTTACTTTTATCAATACCACTATTAGATGATGAGATGGAAAAAATACCATCCTTGCCACCAATTAAAAATTCTTTCCACTCTACTTGTCCAAGAGATAATTTATTCATCATTATCATTCCCTTCTTCAAATAAATAACCTCTCCCAGAAGATATCATATTAAATTCAAAGGTGAGATAATCAGCCATTGTTTTTTCAAAATCCGCATCTGTTGGAATTTCGTCATTGAAATAATAAAATGAGTGTAACCACTCATCATTGGCTTCTATTGTCGTTTCAACACAAAATTTAGTTTCAGTTTCAATTCGATTAAACCATACATCTAAAAGATGCTGTTTACGATCTTTTGCTCTGATAGTTTCTTCTAAACCGATATGCTTAGCAACGACGAAGCCATCATCCTCAAAGTTAATAAATTTACATTTTTTATTCTTGGTATCATGAGGGATACCTGCAGTAAAAATAGCAATACACGGATTTGTACCAACACCATAGAAAGTATTTCTATTTAAAGTTATAACACCTTCTAGTGTATGTTTTTTGAGAATATTAGCCTTAATACTTTGCTCTTCTTTCGTTTTACCAGTGACAGAAGATTGGGGAATAATCACTAGTACCCGAGCACCTTCTACAACTGAATTCAATAGATGTTCGGTGAAATTAATTTCATATAAATCAGGATTAGTTTTAGAACCCTGAGAATAAGGTGGATTCATCATGCCAACAGTGCAACCTTTTAACTGAAGCTTAGATGGATTTTCAGTCAAAAAATCTAAATTTTGTAAATTACTTTTTCCATCACCACGTAGAATCATATTCGTTGTTGCAATGGTAAACATATAAGATTGATCTTCTATGCCAAAAAGCTGATTTTGTCTAATTTTCCTTTTTTGTTCTTCATCTTCTGTTTGCGCTAACATATGATGCATGGCTGCAATTAAAAAACCAGCTGTACCACAGCACGGGTCGAGGACTTTATCATCAGGTTTAATATCAATTAACTCACAAAAAAGCTCTGTAATATGTTTCGGCGTTAATACAATCCCCAATGTTTGACCATCACCACCCGAATAAGACATAAATTCACCATAAAAACGCCCCAAGTAATCTTCTGCCGAACTTGTATATTTTAAGCTTTGATAAATGCTTTTATAGAGAAATTCGGTATAGTGCTTTAATGGTGTTTTCTTTAGTGTCTTATTGATATAATTAATTTTTGTCGTATCTTTTATTACTGAGAACTGACTGAGTAGTTTATCTTTTTTTGTTTCAGGTGTAACATTTGCCCTATCAAGATTATTTTTAATCGCATCATAAATTTTTTGACCATCTGTTTTAATTCTATCGCCATTTAAAGAATCGATTGAAAAGGTTTTATGTTCAATTTCTCTTAATGCTAATAAAATTCCAGAAACAATTAATGGTTTATCTTTATCTTGAATACTGCCATAATTTCTTAAGTCTTCATGAAGTTCTGCCGCATCTTTTAATATTTCAGATGTTTCTTTTTCAACGTCAGTTATTTCATTCAAAATTTCTTTAGTATAATATTCATCAATATTTTCTTCACTAAAGGAGATAAATGTCTCTATATCGGGTAACTCTATATAATCTTTTCTTTCATTAATAAAAATGGGAGTAATTTTATGGCGCTTTTCATTTCCTGAAACACCAATTGCAATTACTTTTGTGTAATTAGTCTGTTCTATTAAATGCATACCATAAAAATATGCCCCGTTCACAGCATAATCTTTTATACTTTTAACATCTTGAGCAATTAAATCTGTATCTGTCCTATTAATATGTTTCGATAAATCAGCTTTATCCTCAATGACAATTAAAAAATCTTTAACAACACCACAAAATTCAGGAAATCCAACATTTCCTGTTTTTGATTTTGAAGCCGTTTTCAATGCTTTATTAATCTCTTTAATTTGGCTTCCTTGAGGATCTAATTTAATGTTAGCCTCTTTTAATAAATCATAAACCCACAAATCTGTTTGAACTTCTTTTTTCATAAAAATTTCATGTATTATAGATCATCGCTAAAAGTAGACAAAATATAACATATATTAGAAACAAGTTGAATTAAGAATGATTATATCAATAATACCATTAACATATAAACCAGCGGATTTTGTTTCATTGGGTGATACTAACCTTCGGTGAACTGCACCCCAGAAGTGATCCTCGCCAAAATATTAGACAGTGCCCACCTCTATCACTTTTTCGTTTTGGTAATATTGTTGTTCATATTGTTCAGGTGATACCCAGCCATTGGCTGAATGACGGGTATCCGATTATAATAGATTTCAATATATTCAAATAGTGCTTTATTAGCCAGTTTCCTCGTTTTGTAGTAAAAGTCATGAATAATATGTGTTTTGAGTGTATGGGAAAAACTCTCAACAACCGCATTATCAAAGCAGTTCCTCTTCGACTCATGCTTTGCCTTAGTCCATATTGTAACAATAACTGCTTGAAATCAGCACTGCAATATTGGTTTACATTGGTCAATGTGAATGAGTTCATTTTTAGAAAAGTGACGACGAAACAAAGCTTCTTTAATGTATTACACACTAAATGATGGTCTATGAGCGACTGGTTTACCTAGCAATCACTTTTTGTCCATATAAATCGAACTAACCTTCACCTGTTTTAATATAGGTAATATCGATTACCCATGTCGTATTCGGCTTATCAGGGTTAAATTGCCTATCTAACGTGTTGAGCGCAATATTGCGATGAGCCGTGTCTGTTTTATACTTGAATTTACGTGCTGCTTTACTCCGCAATTCCAATTGTTGTAAAACACGGCTAATTGTCCTTTCTGAAACTCGATATCTTACCCCCTAGCACCATAATTTGCTGTTACTCAGTCGTTAACTCTCGATGACTAGTTTTATTCTGGGTAAATTCGCTTATAGAAAGGTGTGTATGAGATAACGCATAATCGACAGCTTGTTTTTTGAATTCGATACTAAATTTTTTGACCATGATATTTGTCTCCTATGATTTTTGTTTATATCATAGAGGCGACTTTTGTTCACTTTTTTTTGCGAGGATCTGCTTCCTATAATTACTTTTATAAACAATCTTTAAAGCCATTTTATGGATACATGCCATTATCGAACCAAATGTATCCGGGTTTGTATCCGATTTTCCACTTGATTTGGGGTAATTCCAGTTGAATTCAGTTGAGTAGTGAAACAAGGTGAAAGGCTTATCTGAAAAGGCTTCAGACATAAAAAAACCTGCTAGAAGCAGGTCTTAGAATTTGGTGATTGGTGCCCGGACGCGGAATCGAACCACGGACACGGGGATTTTCAATCCCCTGCTCTACCGACTGAGCTATCCGGGCAACAATGGATGCACATTAAACACGATTCGTGATTATCAGTCAATCCCTTTTGTAAGATTTTTTGAAAAAAATATATCGTTTGGTTGAAAAATAGCTAATCATCTTCATATTAATAGCTAGTGTCTAATAATATGTCTCTATGCTTATAGGAATTGTTATATGCGATTTATTGGTTTTATTATTTTTTTTATTTATGTTTATTTTGAGGTTAGCTTTTTCATAACAGTTGCAAATACAATGGGGGTTTTCCTTGCTTTAATTTGTATTATTGCAACGTCTATTCTTGGTTTTTCATTAGTTAAATCTCAAGGCTTAAAGAATCTTAGTATTATGCAACAAAAGATAGCAAATAACCAAAGTCCTAAAAATGAAATCATTAAAAGTGTAGCCTTGCTTTTTGCTGGTTTTTTATTGCTTATCCCGGGTTTTTTGACGGATATCTTAGGTGCAATTTTATTAATACCCAATGTTCAAGAACATATTGTTAAATTTATTGTTAAAAAAATGCCGATTAAATCAACATTTGCATCATCACAAACACGTTACCAAAATGAGGATATTATTGAGGGAGAGTTTAAACGTAAGGATGATGAATAAATAATCAACTGGAATTTTTTTTAATTTTTTCCTCTTGAAGATTTTAAAATAGTCCCCATGTAAAGTGGACTATATTATAAAATCGTAATTTTATGATTTATTTTTAATAATTGTCTATTTAAAAATTAGTGCTAGGAGATAACTAATGAAAATTCGTCCATTGCATGATCGTGTGATCATTAAACGCAAAGAAGTAGAATCAAAATCAGCTGGTGGTATTGTTTTAACTGGTTCAGCAGCTGGTAAATCAACACGTGGTGAAGTTTTAGCTGTTGGTAATGGTCGCATTTTAGAAAATGGCCAAGTTCAGCCGTTAGATGTTAAAGTTGGTGATATCGTAATTTTTAATGAAGGATATGGCGTTAAAACAGAAAAAATCGATAATGAAGAAGTGCTTATCTTATCAGAAAGCGATATTCTAGCTATTGTTCAAGCATAACCAGCAAATAATTAAACTTATAGACAGAATTTAGGAGAAATACGAAGATGGCAGCTAAAGATGTAAAATTTGGTAATGATGCTCGCATCAAAATGCTTCAAGGCGTTAATGTATTAGCTGATGCAGTTAAAGTGACTTTAGGTCCAAAAGGACGTAATGTAGTATTAGATAAATCATTTGGTGCACCAACAATTACTAAAGACGGTGTTTCTGTTGCTCGCGAAATCGAATTAGAAGATAAATTCGAAAACATGGGCGCACAAATGGTGAAAGAAGTCGCTTCTAAAGCGAATGATGCAGCGGGTGATGGTACAACTACTGCAACCGTGCTTGCTCAAGCAATTGTTAATGAAGGTTTAAAAGCTGTTGCTGCGGGTATGAATCCAATGGATTTAAAACGTGGTATTGATAAAGCGGTTGTTGCTGCGGTTGAAGAACTTAAAAAATTATCTGCGCCATGTGCCGATTCTAGAGCTATTGCACAAGTTGGTACAATTTCTGCAAACTCGGATGAAACTGTTGGTACTTTAATTGCGCAAGCAATGGAAAAAGTAGGTAAAGAAGGTGTCATCACCGTTGAAGATGGTACAGGCTTACAAGATGAGCTTGATGTTGTTGAAGGTATGCAATTTGATCGTGGTTATTTATCTCCATACTTTATCAACAAACCAGAAACGGCAACTGTTGAATTAGAAAGCCCTTATATCTTATTAGTAGACAAAAAAATCTCTAACATTCGTGAATTATTACCTGTTTTAGAGGCTGTAGCTAAAGCAGGTAAATCTTTATTAATTATCGCAGAGGATGTTGAAGGTGAAGCATTAGCAACATTAGTTGTTAATACTATGCGTGGTATTGTTAAAGTTGCTGCGGTAAAAGCACCTGGTTTTGGTGATCGTCGTAAAGCAATGTTACAAGATATTGCTATCTTAACTGCTGGTACTGTTATTTCAGAAGAAATCGGTTTAGAACTTGAAAAAGCAACACTTGAAGATTTAGGTCAAGCCAAACGTGTTGTTATCAATAAAGACAATACTACAATTATTGATGGCGTTGGTGAAGAGTCTTTAATCTCTGCTCGTGTTGAGCAAATCCGTAAACAAATCGAAGAATCAACTTCTGATTATGATAAAGAAAAACTTCAAGAACGCGTTGCCAAACTTGCTGGTGGTGTTGCTGTCATTAAAGTGGGTGCTGCAACTGAAGTTGAAATGAAAGAGAAGAAAGCTCGCGTAGAAGATGCTTTACATGCAACTCGTGCAGCTGTTGAAGAAGGTGTTGTTGCTGGTGGTGGTGTTGCTCTTGTTCGTGCTGCGTCGGCAATTGTAGAACTTAAAGGTGCGAATGAAGATCAAAACGTCGGTATCAAAGTTGCACTTCGTGCAATGGAAGCACCATTACGCCAAATCGTGACTAACTGTGGTGAAGAAGCATCTGTTGTTATCAATGCAGTTAAAGGTGGTCAAGGTAACTACGGTTATAATGCTGCGACTGAAGAATATGGTGACATGATTGCAATGGGTATTTTAGATCCAACTAAAGTAACTCGTAGTGCATTACAATATGCTGCATCTGTTGCTGGTCTTATGATTACTACTGAATGTATGGTGACAGATTTACCTAAAGATGATAAAGCTGATTTAGGTGCTGCTGGTGGTATGGGCGGCATGGGTGGTATGGGCGGAATGATGTAATTTTCGGCGATAATCCAACCGATACAAATCAACTTAAGCCATCCGCTGATGCAGATGGCTTTTTCATAATTTCCCCCTTCCGAGAACTATTAGTTAAAGCTAAATAAAAATATAAAATTTAATTGATAGATATAAAATATAAATTGATATAGAAATTCTACAAAATAAAAAAATGGTCATGTTAGCCAGTAAAGATTTGCAACTTAATCGTTAACAAATGATTACTCAATTTATAAAACCATCATGATAAAGGCACATTCAAAGCAGTTTATAATCAAGATACACATAGTTTTGATATGACATTTTGTAAAATTTAAAAAGGACAAATAGAAGTGCTTTTCATAAACTGTTACCTTTAGGTGGTAACGGTTTATGGAAAATTACCAAAATTGGTTCCAATGTTACCCGTTGCGTATCTCAATGTTAGAGTATATTGTTATGATAATTCCCCCTTTAAAAAATCAAGGGGTATTATGCTAGATGAAAGTCAGAAAAGGTTAATTGGATAGGTGTTGATAAAGTGTAATTATACCAATCAGAATAAGTACCAAGCCACCTAAAAATTCTGCTCGCTTTCCAATTAAACATCCTAATTTATTGCCTACCAATAGCCCAATGGTAACCATTAAACAGGTTGCTATCCCAATCATTGTTGCAGCAAAAAAGATATTGACGCTTGCTAATGCCAGTCCAATCCCAACAGCAAATGCATCAATACTGGTTGATATTGCTGTAAAAATTAATATTAAAGAAGATTTTTTTGATGAGTCTCCATTATCATCTTGGCAATCTTCATCAGAATTTTTAAAACTACTGTAAATCATGTTAATACCCAAAAATAACATGACAGCAAAAACAACCCAATGGTCCCATTGTTCGATATATTGCAGTGCAATATAACCAATTAACCAACCCAGTAATGGCGTAATAGCTTCGACAAAACCAAATAAAATACCGACTTTGAGTGCCCCTAAAAATCGGGTTGATTTAAGCGTAACTCCACGACATACAGCGACAGCAAAGGCATCGGTTGACATAGCCAGTGCTAACAACAAAATAGCCCAAAAACTCATGACATATACTCTTGCTTTACATTATATTAATTTAATTATTATTAAATAATAATTTGTTATGATTTATTTTTTTGTTACTGAAAATAAATAATTTGCGACTTTAATATCGCCTTTACTTTGATATAGTTCAGCTGTTTGTTTGACGCTATCTCGACGGTTTGCATCATATTGAAAAAGTAGGTTAAACATTAAGTCAGCTGTTTTTTTATCTTTATTTTGGATAGCGCAATAGCCATATTGCTCATAAGCATCGGCTTTCCAACGGTGGCGATCTAAATCAAGGCTTTGCTGAAATTGCTGCTGTGCTTCTTGATAACGATCCCGACCACATAAAAAAGAACCATAATGCACATGATATAATCCATTACCTGGTTGCATTTGCGTAATACGTTTGTAAATTATTTCGGCTTCTTTGTATTCACCCACATGCTGATCAAACATTGCCATAGCTAACATAACTTTAGGATTATTTGGGGAATATTGTGCCGCTAATTTTAGATTATAATGTGCTGCTTTGATATTTTCTGCTGATTCATTTGCTTTAGCAAGATAACCTAATCCAAGTCGCATTCTAGCTAAAGCCGCCTTTTCTGGATCAAACTCATTGCTGTTTTTCATTTGACAGCCTGATAGTATCACCATCAAAAAACAGCTAGATATAATTAACGATTTTTGCATCTATTCTTCCTTTATAAAGAGTTATCTTTATATTGTTTGCTGAACTAGATTTTGTTTTTTATAAAGTGTCCTTTTGGTACGGTCAACAACCTCGCCAGCCAATTGTCCACATGCTGCATCAATATCATCACCACGTGTCTTACGAACAATTACTGTAAAACCGTATGCCATCAGTGTTTTCATAAAACGGTCAATGCGTGTATTAGAGCAGCGAGCATACGGTGCTCCAGGGAATGGATTCCAAGGAATTAAATTAATTTTACTAGGTACATCTTTAAGAAATTTTGCCAGCTCGTGCGCATGCTCAACGCCATCGTTAATTTGATTAAGTAATACATATTCAATTGTTACTTTACCATGATTGGCATTTGAAGTAGAAAGATAGCGTAAAATAGAATCTCGTAGCATTGCCATGTTATACTTTTCATTTATTGGCATAATTTCACTGCGAATAGTATCATTTGGCGCATGGAGTGAGATCGCTAATGCTACATCAATCATACCAGCTAGTTTATCTAAAGCGGGAACAACTCCTGACGTTGATAGTGTGACACGTCTTTTTGATAAACCATAACCAAAATCATCTAACATGATTTCCATAGCTGGTGCCACATTAGATAAATTAAGTAGTGGCTCTCCCATCCCCATCATAACGACATTGGTGATAGGTCTATCAGCCAGTTTACCGGTTACACCAATAGCATTTGATGCCCGCCATACTTGACCAATAATTTCAGAAACGGTTAAATTTCGATTAAATCCTTGTTGTGCTGTGGAACAAAATTTACACGCTAATGCACAGCCAACTTGTGATGAAACACATAATGTTGCACGATCACGCTCAGGAATATAAACAGACTCAATCATTTGATTGTTTCCAACATCAAGCGCCCATTTAATTGTGCCGTCTGATGAGCGTTGCTCCATTGCAATCATCGGTGCTTTAATTTCAGCTAAAGTTTTTAGTTGCTCACGTAACTTTTTATTGATATCGGTCATTTTATCGAAATCATCTATCCCAAAATGATAGATCCATTTCATCACTTGATCGGCTCGAAATGGCTTTTCGCCAAGTGATATAAAAAACTCTCTTAATTGTTGGCGTGTAAAATTGAGTAAATTTATTTTTTCGTTTGTGTGATTAGTTGTATTAAGATTCATTGTATTTGTAACGCCTGAACAATTAATAGACGTGTTGGATGTAGATGGTGTTAACATAAGGCCTCGTTTTTACACATTATGGCTATTTCAATTTTTAGGAAAAAGATTATACTGTTTTTAACTTAATCTGGCTAATAGAATATTGGTAATGCTAAAAGATGATAAAATCCATAATATTTAAAAAAACTGGTAGGTTGGCTTTAAACTTAGCGTTACTTCTATTTTCTACTTTTACTATGGCAAAACAAATCCCATTAAATAAACTGATTGGACAGTTTGATGAAAAAAAAGACGATAACTTTATCGCCTTGGACTCAACCATACTGCCTGTTAATAAAAAAGGAATGTACCTGCAGAAAGAGCCAACTAGACAACTTATAAAGGCTTATAATGACTTTAAAAAAGTTCACCCAGATATTCCTTTTGTTGTAGTAAGTGCAACGCGAAATTACACTTACCAAAATGGAATTTGGCAACGGAAATGGGATGCATTGTTTGCTAAGCTCAATGATCCGCAAAAAATTGCGAAACAGATTTTAAAATACTCATCCATGCCAGGTACTTCTCGCCATCATTGGGGTACTGATATCGATATTACGAGTGTTTCTTCTGAATATTTTAGAAATGATAAAAAAGGCGTAATTCTTTATAAGTGGCTTCAAGAAAATCTTCCCAAATATGGATTTTGCCAAGCATTTAATGATGGAAGAAAAGGAGGATATCAACCTGAAGAATGGCATTGGTCATACAAACCGATCGCTAGCCAATATATCGCACAATATAAAGCTATATTAGAAAGCGATCCAAATGCTATCATGAAAGCCTTAACTTTTACAGGTCACGATAAAATCAAGTTAGAAAACCTAGTTAAAGAGTATGTGTTAACTGTTAATACTGATTGTTATTAACATGTTTTTATTATTGAAGTTTTCTCCAATATGGCAAACTTATTGTTACAATAAGACCACCACCATCGCGATTAGTTGCTTGGATAGTACCGTTATGCATAATGACCGTCTTTCTGGCTATTGCTAACCCTAACCCATAACCTTTGCCTAATTGCGGAGACTGAATACGAACAAACGGTTCAAAAATACTGGATAGTTTATTAGCTTCAACACCAGGTCCACGATCTTTTACTTCAATTTGCAAATACTTGCCTGTTTCTTTTAATGAAACTTCTACTGCTTGTCCTGCCTGTGAAAAGCGAATAGCATTACGGATAATATTTTCAATAGCACGGCGTATTTGTTCTGAATTGCCTTTAACAATTGAATGAGTAATTGGTGATGAAATAAAATGTACATCAATTAACTGGTGATTCGCCTCATAGTTAGCATCATTGATAACTACACTTATTAAATCTTTTAAGTCAAAATATTCATCGGTGCGGTTATTCATTTCGGCTCGAGAATAATTTAGAATCTCACCAATTAGCTGATCTAATCGTTGTGATTCTAACTCTATCCTAGCCAAAGCCGTATCAATGTTTTGTTTATTTTGTTGAGCAAGCCCAATTGCTAGCTGTAAACGAGCAAGTGGCGTTCTGAGCTCATGTGAGACGTCATGAAGGAGAGATTGACGATCAGATATCAAGATATTAAGTTGTTCAACCATCATATCAAAATCTTTACCGAGTTCACTCAACTCATCGCGGCGAGGTTTTAATTTATTGAATAATCGGACAGAAAGATCGCCTTGAGAGACCCTGAAAAAACCTTGTCTTAATAGTCTCATCGGCCTAGTTAAATTCCATGCTAAAAAAAGACTAAAGACAAGTCCAACGCATATTCCCATTAACACTATTGGCATTGGCATATTGAACAATGTTTTTTTAGTATGATCGTCCTTATCTTCTTTAAATGAAACAGAATAAAGCGTTCCGTCAGGCGCTGCTGCCATACGTTGATAAACATATGTTGGCGTTTCTAATTCATCTGTCAGTATATTGACTTGCTCATTTATTGGAGAAACCAATTTTATTGATAATAAAGCCCTTTCTTGTTCGGGCAAATGTGCTATAAAATTAAGTGTTTCATCTTCACCTGCCACATGTAATAACTGAGCAATCATATCGACTTTTGTCGGCATATGATTGAGGAATCTTTGATTTTTATTTTCTACATAAATCGAAAATGCAATCCAAGTTAATTGGAAGGTGAGATAAAAAATAACCCAAAATATAATGAGTATTTTCCAAAATAATCGACGATTCATACTAAAAGCCTATTGGTCGTTAACGGATACGGTAACCGACCGCTCTAATTGTTTCAATCGTTACATCATTTTGTGCTATTTGATGTAATTTTTGACGAATATTACTAATATGAACATCGACACTGCGGTCGTAAAGTTCTCGTGCTCGACCAAGCCCGATTTCCGATAACTCTTCTTTAGTCACCACTCGCTCACTATGTTTTACCAATAAGACTAATAAATTAAACTCGGTTGATGTCAAATCAATGACTTGTCCATTCCAAGTACATAATCGTTGTGGTAGATCTAAAGTTAAACCATTAAAATGATATTTTTTATCATCAACCATTTCAACTGAACGTTCATCAAAACGACGTAAAACAGCACGTAATCTGGCTAATAATTCTCGAGGATAACATGGTTTAGGGATATAATCATCCGCCCCCAATTCTAACCCCAATACACGATCAATATTGTCGCCTTTGGCTGTTAACATAATAACTGGCATATTACATTGTTGTCGTATGCTTTTAAGAACATCAATGCCATTAATATCGGGTAACATGACATCTAAAATTGCGGCACGATATTTTCCTGATAATGCTTCATCAATACCATCTTTACCTAAATAAACACTTTTGATATTAAAACCTTCATTAGTCAAATATTCGCTAAGCATTTGTGATAGTTCAATATCATCATCAATTAATAAAATATTTATCATAATCGCAATCGCCATTGTTAATTAATTTAGATTTTTACATTATTGCAATAATAAAAAAAAAGTCAGGTTCTTTTACTAAAATATTACATATTTTGAACGATCCCAGATGTTTTAATTTACTGTTATTAATAGTGTAAAAAGTTTTAGGTTAGCTATATGTTGTAGCATATGTTCTAACCCAAGAATATAAGTAGAATTGATTGTTTATTCTGCAATTACATCATTCAATTCTCAGCTAAAACATAATAAAGTAATATTTTAATGTTTCACTATCAAATATCTACTTTATGGATAGAATATGGAGATAAAAAATAAAACTACAAGTAATTAAGAAAGAATAAATTTTCTGAAGTTTGACGTCTTACAGGCTTTAGGATTGACAAAACCAATATTGTTGTCTTTTCTGCTTCTGTTACCACCAAATAGCTAAAACTAACTATTAAAAAATGCTTATGTTTTCCTAATTTAATAAAAAAGCATGCCCATTATCTTTAGAATCTAAGGTATATGTGAACAGCCATAGCTTACAGGCGTAGTTACTGATGTGCTAATGTTGAACTTAAAGTACCAAAACATTATGCTAAAAAGGGATTACTAGCAACTCATTGATTTGGGCGTGTTAAAATTGCTAACAATAATAGATCCAACAAAGAAATCAGTATTTCAGCCAAAAGTGCCTTTACTAAAGAGTGAATTGGAGATTATCAAATTTTATACTTTTAGCGCTTCTTATATAATCAATCAGTGAGTTTTTTTAAAATTCTGCTGGACAATGTTATTTTTTATGCGTAATATTTCGTCCTGCTTCTATGGTGGCTATAGCTCAGTTGGTAGAGCCCTGGATTGTGATTCCAGTTGTCGTGGGTTCGAATCCCATTAGCCACCCCATTTATAGAACGCAAAGAGCATCTAACGGCGAGTAGCGCAGCTTGGTAGCGCAACTGGTTTGGGACCAGTGGGTCGGAGGTTCGAATCCTCTCTCGCCGACCAAATTTCAATAAAAAAGTCTACTTATCCAAGTGGGCTTTTTTATTATCTTCTATCAAAAATTCAGATAGCCTCCTCTTTTCATCATTGGTGTTGCTTATTATTCATTTCCCTGACTGTTTCGGTTATCAGCTAGTTGCAATTCGCTTTGCCTTAGTTTTTTATGCTAACGTATGTTTTGTTCTCGACACGCATTTTTGACCGTTTTGCTTTTATTTTAGTCTTCTGCTTGTAAAAATTATTCTGGATTCTATACCGTTTCATCTTATTGGAATCAGATGGCAACTTATTTCTCCTTGCCAAAAAGAGGAGAAAGATGATCGCTATAGTATAAATAAAAATCATAGCAGCACATATTGTTGTCAAAAAATTTAGTTGTGACTTTAAACAACAATTGGGGAATTATGCCTTAACCAATGCCATCTCTATTGGCTCATAAAAGTACGTTTAGGAGTCCCAAGTTTAGACCATGATATTCTTGATGAGGAATATGTTGTTTTAGAAAGAATAGTAAGTCGGTTGTTGAAGCACTAGCATTACGCAGTCAAGCTGCGCGTAAATTTAAATACAAAACACAGATCTCATCCTATATTTGGTGTATTTGCTAATTTAAAGATGATAGTTAATTCTGTCACCAAATTTTATAATAAATGGTTCTATAAATAATTTAATCAGCAATAATGCTTATATCTTCATGTGTAGGAATTACCTAACCAAGAAATACGTTAGGTACATATAAGTTGTTACAAATAAATCAACTAGTAACCAAATCATTTCAATAAATATAAAATGAATCAAGTTGTTAAAGTAGTGAATGTATTATCTAGAAGCGGTATTTGGTTGCAGATGATGATTCATTTTTTCTGTTAGTTATTGTAATTGTTTTCTCTTTCAATATATAACACCATGTTATTATATCCCTGCCTACAAAAATAATTCTTATCTGACTTGTTTTATGGTGATATTTTGTTTTAATAGATAAAAATATCTCTTTATATAACCTCTAGGTATTGGGAATAAATTATGAAAAATGTTGGTTTTGTCGGTTGGCGTGGAATGGTGGGGTCTGTTCTTATGCAACGTATGGTTGAAGAACATGATTTTGATTATATCAATCCTGTTTTCTTTTCTACCTCTCAAGCAGGTCAAGCAGCTCCTACTTTTGGCAGTAAAACAGGCACATTGCAAAGTGCAGATAATATTGATGCATTAAAAGCGTTAGATATTATTGTTACTTGCCAAGGTGGCGATTACACCTCCGAAATTTATTCAAAATTACGTGCAACGGGTTGGCAAGGTTATTGGATTGATGCGGCATCAACATTACGTATGGAAGATGATGCAATCATTGTGCTCGATCCTGTGAACAAAGCTAACATTCATGCTGCTTTAGATAAAGGTATTAAAACTTTTGTTGGTGGTAACTGTACTGTGAGCTTAATGTTAATGTCTCTTGGTGGTTTATTTGCTGAAAACCTTATTGATTGGGTTTCGGTTTCAACTTATCAAGCAGCTTCAGGTGGTGGTGCGCGCCATATGCGTGAACTGCTTACTCAAATGGGGATGCTAAATGCTGAGGTTGCCAAAGAGTTACAAAATCCGCATTCTTCTATTTTAGATATTGAGAGAAAAGTGACCCAAAAAATGCGTGATGGTAGCTTACCAATCGATAATTTTGGTGTACCGTTAGCAGGAAGTTTAATTCCTTGGATCGATAAGGCGCTTGATAATGGTCAAAGTAAAGAAGAATGGAAAGGACAAGCTGAGACCAACAAAATCTTAGGAACGAGTCAGATTATTCCTGTTGATGGACTTTGTGTTCGTATTGGCGCACTACGTTGTCATAGCCAAGCTTTTACTATTAAGTTGAAAAAAGATATCAGTGTGTCTGAAATTGAAAAACTGCTTGCTGCTCATAATGATTGGGTAAAAGTCGTGCCGAATGATCGTGATATTTCCATGCGAGAGCTGACACCAGCCGCAGTAACAGGTACCTTAACCACACCAGTTGGCCGATTACGTAAACTTAATATGGGTAAAGATTATTTATCTGCCTTTACTGTTGGTGACCAATTATTATGGGGCGCGGCTGAACCATTACGAAGAATGTTACGCATTTTAGCCTAAATTAAACATAAAATGGCAAAGCCCGATTGGTCGGGCTTTATTATTTATTATGATCGATTACTGTTCTTTATCGTCCAACAATGTCATTAATAATGAGCCATTAAATAAAGCTTGCTGTACTAATGCAAATGCGCCAATCGCTGATCTATCGTTAAGTGATGAGCAAGTAATAGTCAGATTTTTTCGTAAACCTTCTAAGCTTTGAGCATTTAATGCGCTATTGACTGCATTTAATAGTATTTCTGGTGACCTGGTGAGTTCACCGGCTAATACGATTCGTTGTGGATTGAAGATGTTAACCATAATTGCAACTGCCCTGCCAAGGTTTTCACCCGCATCTTTGACTAGTTTTATCGCTAGCTCATCTCCTTGATTAGCATATTGACAGATATGGTTAATATCACAGTGATCTATTGTTAATCTTGATCTATAGCCTTGCTCAATCATCTGTTTCGCTCGGTTTTCAATAGCTTTATTGACTACACGGTTTTCTAAACAACCAAAGTTACCACAATGGCATCGTTCGCCTAACGCATCAACTTGAATGTGACCAACTTCGCAAGCGCTTTGATTGTGATTTGTCAGCAATTGTTGATTAACAATAACGCCAGAGCCTACACCACGGTGTACACGGATTAAAATGGAGTCATCAACATGCTGTGTTGTTCCAAAATAACTTTCAGCTAATGCTAAGCTTTGAATATCATTCCCAACAAAAATAGATACATTGAATTGTTTTTGTAGTACTTCAGCTAGAGCCCACTCTTTCACTTGAATATGCGGTGTATAGCGGACAATGCCATTGACCGAATCAATTAAGCCCGGAAGTACAATGGATATTGCAATTAACTGCTTTATTTTTTTTCTATTTTTCTCAATGAATTCTTCAATTAATGTGATTAAATATGCTTGTACTTGCTGTTCGGTAAAATGAGTCAAAGGATATCTTTTGGAGATTAGGCATTTAGATCCTAAGTCAAAAAGTTCAATAGTGACATGAAAGCGGCTTAATTGCACCGCAATGGCTTGGTAATGTCCAAATTTAGCTTCAATGGAAACCGCAGGTCGACCACCTGTTGATTGCTGGGCATCAATTTCTTTAATTAGCTTATTTTTTAATAATTGCCGAGTAATTTTTGTGATACTGGCTGGTGCTAATTGACTAATTTCAGCCAGTTGTATACGAGAAATAGGAGCTTGCTGAACAATTAAACGGTAGATCATTGCATAGTTAAGTTGTTTAATTAGTTCAGCATTCCCAACTAAATTCAGATAATTAAATAACATATTATATCTCAATATTTTTATTAACTATCTGCATTCTAATGATGTATTTCTCCATTTACAATGGTTTTAGTGACCGTAAAATCACGATTAAAAATAACTAAGTTGGCAATTTTACCTTCAGTAATACTGCCAAGATCTTTATCTACACCGATTGCTTTGGCGGGATAAAGTGTTGCCATTCTTAATGCTTCATCTAAAGCAATACCTACATATTCGACGGCATTTTTTACCGCGTCGATCATGGTTAAGGACGAACCACCTAATGTGCCGTTTTCATCAACACATCGTCCATCTTTGTAATAAATGGTTTTACCCGCAAATACAGCTGATGATAAATTAGAGCCAGCAAGTAACATTGCATCGGTAACTAAAATTAAGTGATCTTGTTTGATTTTATGGCTGTTGCGGATATTTGCCCAGCTCACATGTTGACCATCGGCAATAATACCAACATAAACTTCTGGCTCATCATAAATTGCACCAACTACACCCGGTTCGCGTCCAGAAATATAAGGCATGGCATTAAATAGGTGTGTTCCTAAACGAATACCATCGTTAAATCCACGGCGACAATCATCATAGTGACCATTGGAATGGCCAACTGATACATGAATCCCAGCATTAACCAGCTGTTTAATAAAATGGCTGTCGACTCTTTCAGGAGCTAATGTGATAATTTTTATTACATCTGCATTTTCACAAAGAAAATCAATCATTTCTTGTGAAGGTTGACGAATAATATTTTTGTCGTGGATGCCTTTCTTTTCCGGACTAATATAAGGACCTTCAAGATGCAAACCAAGTGCTTGATTGGCATGCGTAGCTAAATATTCACGCATCACTTTAACCGCCTTTATCATAAATTCATCAGTTGATGTAATTAAAGTCGGTAAATAACTCGTACATCCATAAGTTAGATTTGTTGCTTGCATTGCTTCTAATGTTTCAATACTTAGGGCATCAAGCGTTTCATTAAATTGCACCCCACCACAGCCATTGACTTGGATATCAATAAATCCAGGTGCAACTATTGCACCTTGTAAATTTTCAATTTTGATATCTGGGGTTAGTTCGTCTTGTTTACAGATTTTAGCGATTTTGCCGCCGTTGATAATAACGGCGTGATTTTCAAGAATTTCATAACCTGTATAAATACGACAATTTGTTAATGCGTACATTGATTTATCCTTTATAAAACGGTCACTTTAAGATTATCAGCTTCCATTTGTTTAAAATATTTTAATGTTTTCACTTTAAGATCATCAGTACTTGGTTCATCACAAACAATGATTGAAGCTCGATGCATTTGTAGTGCAGTCACTGTCCAAAGATGATTAACACTACCTTCAACACCAGCTTGTAACGCTAAACTTTTGTTATGACCACAAACTAATAAAATCACTTCCTGAGCATCCATTAAAGTGGCAACACCGATAGTTAGCGCATGTTTTGGTACTTGATTAACATCATTATCAAAAAAGCGAGAATTAGCAATGCGTGTATCTTCAGTTAATGTTTTGATGCGAGTGCGAGAGCAAAGCGAAGATCCTGGTTCATTAAATGCGATATGTCCATCTTGACCAACACCACCTACAAAAATATTGATTTTGCCATAAGCTTTGATCTTCGCTTCATATTGACGACATTCTTCATCAATATCTGGCGCATTACCATTTAATATATGGATGTTGTTTTTATCAATATCAATATGATTAAAGAAATTTTCGTACATAAATGTGTGATAACTTTGCGGATGATCTTCTGGCAAACCAACATATTCATCCATATTAAACGTTACTACATGTTTAAAGCTAACATGACCGGCTTTATAATGTTTGATTAATTGTTGATACATGACTAATGGCGAGCTGCCGGTTGGTAGACCTAGTAAAAATGGTCGATCTGCTGTCGGTTTAAATTGGTTAATTTTATTCACAATACGCTGTGCAACCCAAGCACCGACTTCTTGTGCATTGTCTAAAGGAATAAGTCTCATGAGATATCACCTCTTTTGATATAATTAAATAAATTCTTTTTTTTAAAAGTAAAATATGTTGGATTAATTGTACTATATTAAGACAATTAATCAAAAAATATAGTGATTTTTGTCACAAAAAAGTAATAATTAATTTGCGAAGTAAAATAATATAGAGTGAAATAAAGAAGTCTTACTTATCATCGTTTAAAAATGTAAAATTTTATGACATTTTTTATATGCCCTTAAAAATATATGAGGTTAACTTATGGGAATTTTAGCTTATATGCAACGTATCGGGCGCTCACTGATGGTGCCTGTCGCAGTACTACCCGCAGCCGCAATACTACTCGGAATAGGGTATTGGATCGACCCTAATGGTTGGGGACAAAATAATATTATTGCTGCGTTTTTAATTAAATCGGGTGGCGCAATTATTGATAATATGCCTATACTTTTTGCTATTGGTGTGGCTTACGGTATGTCTAAAGATAAAGATGGTGCAGCCGCACTTGCTGGTTTAGTCGGTTTTTTAGTGGTTACAACTTTACTTTCTCCTAGCTCGATTGCACTATTTAATGGTATTGATACAAAAGCAGATGACTGGCTAGGCCAAGTCCCTGCTGCATACAAAAAAATAAATAACCAATTTATCGGTATTCTTGTTGGTATTATTGCCGCCGAACTTTATAATCGTTTTAGTCAGGTTGAATTACATAAAGCGCTATCATTTTTCAGTGGAAAAAGACTGGTCCCTATTATTGTCTCAATAGTTATGTTGTTAGTATCCGCTGTTTTATATTTTATCTGGCCAACTATTTATGATGCACTTGTTGCGTTCGGTAAATATATTAAAGAATTAGGTTCTGTTGGTGCAGGTATTTATGGATTTTTCAATCGTTTACTTATTCCTGTCGGTTTACACCATGCTTTAAACTCAGTATTTTGGTTTGATGTTGCGGGTATCAATGATATTCCTAACTTCTTAGGTGGGCAAAAATCAATTGAAGATGGATTAGCAACAGTGGGTATTACTGGTCGTTACCAAGCTGGATTTTTCCCTGTTATGATGTTTGGTCTACCTGGCGCGGCATTAGCGATGTACCATACCGCGAAAAAAGGTAATAAAGATAAAACGGCCTCAATCATGCTAGCCGCTTCATTTGCTGCATTTTTTACCGGTGTTACTGAACCGTTAGAATTTGCGTTTATGTTTGTAGCACCAGTACTTTATGTTTTACATGCTGTTTTAGCTGGTATCTCACTTTATATTGCAGCTGCAATGCAATGGATTGCAGGGTTTGGCTTTAGTGCTGGCTTAGTTGATATGTTACTTTCCAGCCGTAATCCACTTGCTGTACATTGGTATATGCTTATACTTCAAGGTTTAGTGTTCTTTATTGTTTACTATGTTGCATTCCGTTTTGTGATTGTTAAATTTAACCTTAAAACGCCAGGTCGTGAAGATGAAGATACCACAGTTTCATCAACCGAAAACACTCAGCAAAAACAAGCAATTGGTGATACAGCAAAACTTGCAGAGCAGTATTTAGTTGCTGTTGGTGGTAAAGAAAATCTAACCAATATTGATTCTTGTATTACACGTTTACGTTTAGGGGTGAATGATTCAGATCTTATTGATGAGCAAGCGGCCAAAGCGCTTGGTGCAATGGCAGTGATTAAGTTAGGTAAAACTGGTGCACAAATTATTGTTGGAACTCAAGCTGAAAAAATTGCTGATCAAATGAAGAAATTAGTTTAGTTATATAAAAGCTAAATCTAATGAAATTATAGCCCACTCTATTTAAGCATAGCAAAAAATGGAGTGGGTTATTTATTTGATTTAAACTTAACAAAACTTCATTAGTCTATCTATCAACGCTAGAATGCATCTTTTATGAAAATCGATTATTTTTTAAAAAACAACAAAATAAAAAGTTAAATAAAATTAATATTTATTTGAATGATTTTAGTTTAGAGATCAATCTTGTTGTTGTGGTGTGAGATTGTGTATTTCAATATAAAATTAGAAGCGCAATATTACATCTTGAGTGGTTAATAATTGCATTAATGACTCATTATTAATGATTTTACTTGGGATATTACGAGGTATCTGTATTAGATTTCTTGATTTAAGTGAAGATTCGCATACATACACATCATCAACATCATAAAGTTCAAGCATATTAAAAGTCGCAATATAATCACGCATTAAAATTTGATCTGGTTGCTGATTAGGTAACAAATGAAATACACCATCATCGACAAAAAAAACAGAAATATGATTAATAGCTGAGGTCGCCAATGCGATATCAAGTGCTTCTCGACCTTTGGCATTTCCATGCGGGGGCGTACTAATAATAATTGCCACTTTTTTCATTTGAATCCTTAACCTTAAAACTGAATAGTACGGTCTGTCATTGCAATTGACTCACTTAATTCACCAAGGCCAGTTAATTGAAAATGATCAGCTAGGTTATTTTCGATAATGCCACGACGTTGTGCTGCTGCTACACAAACCGTCAAAGTGAAAGCGTGTTTTTGAGATAATTCTTGCCATGCAGAAATTAAATCAAATTCATCGCTGGCTGGATCGGTATAGCGGTTGCCATTATAAACACCATCGGCATAAAAAAAGATGTTTTTAATCGTATGTGGCGTATTAGACAGTAAAACTTGTGCAAATTGATATGCGCAGTAAGCAGATTGGGTCCCATAAGCAGGACCCATAACAACAAGAGTATAACTTAATGAATCAAGCAAATTATTCAGCTGCGTGTTCTTGATTTTGAGCTGGTGTTGATTCTTGAGTATTGTCATTTTTATCACCATCAATGCCAAGCAACTCAACTTCAAATACTAATGTTGATGCTGGTTGGATGCCTGCTTTATCTTGTTGTCCTGGAAGACTTTGATCACCATAAGCTAACTCTGGTGGCACAACCAGTTTGATCTTACCGCCAACGCCGATCAATTGAATTCCTTCAGTCCAACCTTTGATAACCGCATTAAGTGGAAAGGTTGCTGGCTCACCACGGTCATAAGAACTATCAAATTTACGTCCATCCGTCAATGTGCCTAAATAATGAACAATAACAGTATCTTGCTCAGTTGGATGACGGTCTGAACCTTCTTTAATGATTTGATAAAGTAATCCTGACTTGGTTTTTTGTACGCCATCTTGTTTAGCAAATTCTGTGCGGAATTTATCACCTGCTGCTGTATTTTCAGTTTTTTCCTTTTCAAAACGCGCTTTGCTTTCTTCTTGAATTCGTTTTCCAAATGCATCTAAGATGTTTTTAACATCATCTTTTGAAAGTTGCGATGCATCACGGAAAGTCTCATTAAAACCACTAATCAAATACTCTTGGTCTGGTTTGATTTCATTTTGTTCTAAGTTTGACTTCATGTACGTTGCAAATGATGAACCTAACGCATATGCTTCTTTTTGTGCATCAGTTGAAATTGTAACTTTATTTGCTACTGTTGTGGAACTATTAGTGTCAGCTGATTTTTTATCATCACACCCAGTTAATGCTAATACAATGGCACTGCTGACTAATGTCATTTTAATCAATGATTTCATTCTACTTCTCCAAGTTATAAACTTTTTAACTAATTATTTTCATTATTATATATGATTTGGTATGGGATAATATAGTATTTACAAATCATTTATTTAATTAAGTTATATTAACATAGCATCAATATAATGGAATAAATAAAACGCGCTATTTAAATCATCCTTGAGTGAAACAGGCTTCCTCAGTTATAATGTATAAAATTTATAGCAAATAATGTATAAGGATAGCTATTTTGACTACCGAACTTAATGCCCTTGATATTGAAGAAATCATCAGTTTATTGCCCCATCGTTATCCATTTTTAATGGTTGATCGCGTACTTAGTTACGAAAAAGGTAAAACATTAAAAGCGATCAAAAATGTTACTGTGAATGAACCATTCTTCCAAGGTCACTTTCCTAATAAACCGATTTTTCCTGGCGTATTAATTTTAGAAGCTATGGCACAAGCTACAGGAATTTTGGCATTTAAAAGCATTGAAGAATTGTCGCCAGGACAACTTTATTACTTCGCTTCAATTGACAAGGCACGTTTCAAGCGTCCTGTTGTGCCGGGTGATCAAATTGTATTAGACGTTGAGTATATTAAAGAACGTCGTGGCATTGCGCTATTCCACGGTGTTGCAACTGTTGATGGTAAGTTAGTTTGCGAAGCCGAAATGATGTGTGCTCGTAAATAACATTTGGTATTTTTCATATTCCAAATTGTTTTAAGGAAATACTATGGCAACAGAAATACACCCAAGTTCAGTCATTGAAAAAGGTGCTAAAATTGGCGATAACGTCAAAATTGGTCCTTTTTGTTTTATTGGTGAAAATGTTGAAATTGGTGACGGAACATTTTTAAAATCGCACATTGTCATCAATGGGCACACCAAAATTGGTAAAGATAACCAAATTTATCAATTTGTCTCAATTGGTGAAGTAAACCAAGATTTAAAATATCGTGGAGAGCCAACGCGTACCGAAATTGGCGATCGCAATATGATTCGCGAAAGTGTCACTATTCACCGTGGTACGGTTCAAGGTGGCGAGTTAACTCGTGTTGGTAGTGATAATTTATTGATGATTAATGCTCACGTTGCGCACGATTGTTATATTGGTAATCACTGTATTTTAGCAAATAACGCCACCTTAGGTGGACATGTTCAATTAGACGATTATGTCATTGTTGGTGGCATGACTGCTGTTCATCAATTTTGTGTGATTGGATCGCATGTTATGGTCGGTGGTTGTTCTGGCGTTGCGCAAGACGTTCCTCCTTATGTTATTGCCCAAGGCAATCATGCAACTCCTCATGGTGTAAATTATGAAGGCTTAAAGCGCAGAGGCTTTAGCAAAGATGCCTTACAGGCGATTCGCAATAGCTACAAAGTCCTTTATCGAAATGGCTTAACGTTGGACGAAGCTAAAGCTGAAATTGCAACCATTGCCGAACAATATCCTGAAGCCCAACTCTTTGTTGACTTTTTTGCACGTTCAACGCGTGGCATTATCCGTTAATGACCAATAAACCATTAACCATTGCCTTAGTCGCTGGAGAAACTTCTGGCGATATTCTTGGCTCGGGATTGATTCGTGCGCTAAAAAATCATCATCCCAACATTGAATTTGTTGGTATAGCAGGTCCTAAAATGCAAGCTGAAGGTTGTAGGGCTTGGTATGAAATGGATGAATTGTCGGTTATGGGCATTGTTGAAGTATTGGGGCGATTACGTCGTATTTTATCTATTCGCCGAGATATTAGTAAACGTCTTATTGAACTTAACCCCGATATATTTATTGGTATTGACGCACCTGATTTCAATCTTTCCCTAGAAGGTAAATTAAAACAAGCCGGTATTAAAACGATTCATTACGTTAGCCCCTCCGTTTGGGCTTGGAAGCAAAAACGAGTTTTCAAAATTAAACGTAATACCAATCTTATTTTAGCTTTTTTACCGTTTGAAAAAACCTTTTATGATAAATTTGATGTGCCTTGCCGCTTTATTGGTCATAAGATGGCTGATGATATTCCACTTAATCCAGATCAAATAGCTATGCGTCAACAATTAGATGTGCCACTAACTTGCCGTTGTTTAGCTTTATTACCCGGTAGTCGCCATGCAGAAGTAACATTATTATCGACTCCTTTTTTAGAAGCTGCGCAATTATTACGTCAACGTTATCCTGACTTACATATTGTTGTACCATTAGTGAATGAAAAAAGACGAAAAGAGTTTGAACAGATTAAAGCCGAAGTTACACCAAAACTAGACATACAATTATTAGATGGCCATGCCCGTGAAGCAATGATTGCTAGTGATGCGGCAATTTTAGCCTCTGGTACTGTGGCATTAGAATGTATGTTAGCCAAATGTCCTATGGTTGTAGGCTATAAAATGAAACCTTTCACATTTTGGCTTGCTAAAAAATTAATTAAAACTCCTTATGTCTCTTTACCTAACATTTTAGCGGGTAAAGCCCTAGTTCCAGAGTTATTACAGCAAGATTGCACACCTGAAAATATCGCGAATCACATTATTCCCTTGTTAGAGGGTGATAATACTGAGCTAAAACAGACATTTTTATTTTTGCATAAACAAATCCGTTGTAATGCCGATGAGCAAGCGGCTAAAGCAGTGCTTGATGTATTAGAGGATGCGCATTGTTGTTAGAATTTACCTATCCTGATGCCACATTAATTGCTGGTGTCGATGAAGTCGGACGCGGTCCACTTTGTGGTGATGTTGTTACTGCTGCTGTTATTTTAGATCCAAACAAGCCAATTAAAGGCTTAACTGACTCTAAAAAATTGACTGAAAAAAAGCGCGAACAACTGTTTGACATAATCAAACAAGATGCTTTAGCGTGGAATATTGCCCGCGCTTCAGTTGATGAAATCGATAAATTAAATATATTACATGCCACTATGCTAGCAATGCAGCGTGCTGTATCTGGATTAACTATTAAACCCAATTTTGTATTAGTTGATGGTAATCGTTGTCCTGATTTTGGTATTCAAAGCCAAGCGGTCATTAAGGGCGATTTATTGGTAGCAGAGATTAGTGCTGCTTCAATTTTGGCTAAAGTTACACGTGATCGTGAGATGGTTGAGCTTGATAAATTGTATCCACAATATGGCCTTGCTAAGCATAAAGGTTATCCAACTAAAGCGCATTTAGCGGCAATAAAAGAACATGGTATTAATCATTTATATCGTAAAAGTTTTGCACCAGTTAAGAGTTTAGCATTATTTTAATTCACCATTGTTTGTCAACCGTTGTCAGAAATGATCAATTGAAAATAGAAACTGGTGAAATGATTGTTTCTTGATAAGGAATTTTGTTTCCATAACGTTTTTTTAATTTTTGCTTCACGGCAGGCGATGAAAGATTAAAATCTTTGATAGTTTGTAATTGACCAATTTTCAATTTAAGTGCTTTATCATAAATTTTCCAGATTAACTCAGAACAATAGATATAATTATTATCCCAACCAAACCAGATATCATAAGGTTTGCCTTCAAAACTACTTGCGACTTGCTTTAATTTAGCAATTTCGTTATTGGATAAATTGTGATTTTTTAAACGTTTTATGATGTAATTTTTATTTTTACCACGCGCAATTCAACTATTGAGTGGTGTATAAACTACTTTATTAGCAGCTTCAAAAACATATGGCTTGCCATTTTTAATAAAAATAATTCCCATATGGCTGTATGGCGAGTTTGTTGCTTATTCAATAGCTAGACTTTGTCTTGATTGTTAGGATTGAAAAACAATATCACCATCTTGATAGTTTATAACTAGCAATACTAATAAAGCTAACTAAAGACAGCATTAACAATATAATAAAACGCATTAAATTTCCATTTAACTATAAATAATGCTATAAATTATAAAATAACCACTTATAAAATAGCGTTTTATAAGTGGTTATCCAAATGGGAAACTAGTCTTGATGAGTAAAGATAGACGTAAATTTATTTTTATACATCTCTTTACTAGCTTTAACAAATCGAATTGTTTTGAAAATACCCAACAAGCTTGCTTGATGCATACGATAGAGCAGGCGATGAATAGTTAAAGCAAAAAATCCTTTAACATTCATTTCTCGTTTGCCAGCAATTTTAACCACACCTTGTGCGGTATCATGCAGAGAAATAATCGTTCCATTATCGGTATAATTAAACGTTTTCATTGATTTATTATTTAACATGTTAACAATATTTTCATAACAGATTTTTGCCATCTGATGTGCGGCTTGTGCTGTAGCGGGAGCAGCTCTTCCGCTGTCTTGCATTGCGTAAGCACAATCACCAATAACAAAAATATTATCATCGCGTGTTGTTTGTAATGTTGGTTTAACCACAAGTTGATTAGAACGGCTTGATTCTAAACCAGCAATATCTTTTAGATAGTCAGGCGCTTTTACACCCGCAGTCCAGATCATAATATCAGCGTTAATGGTGTCTCCATCTTTAGGATAAAAGCCATCACTTTCCGCTTTAGTTATCATGGTCTTGGTTAACACATGAATGCCACGTTTTTGTAATGTTTCGGTAATACCTAATGCTGTTTTTTCAGGTAACGCAGGTAAAATACGATCAGTTGCTTCAATAACCGATACATCCAGCAAATCTGAACACATTTTATTTTGGCCACAAGCACCAAATGTTTCAACCATATGAGGTAATTCGGAAGCTAATTCAACACCAGTTGCACCACCACCAACAATAGCGATACGAATTTTATCTTCAGTTGTTGCTTCATGTTTATCAATAATTGAACAAAAACTAGCAAATTTTGCAATAAGTGTTTCACGTAAACGAATTGCAGCGTTTTGGTCATCTAAAAAGATACAATGTTCTTTAACACCTGGCGTACCAAAATCATTTGAAGTACTACCTATTGCTACAACTAAAATATCATATGGAATAGAAATAGATTCATTATTTAAATTCTCAACAATAACTTGTTTTTCTTCACGGTTAAGATTAGTGAACGTACCTTGAGTAAATTGGAAGTTGTGTTGTTGCCCTTGCAAAGCATAGTCAATTCTATCAGCTTGCTCATTTAAAACACCAGTAGCAACTTCATGTAATAAAGGTTTCCATAGGTGATAACTATTTTTATCAATCAGTGTAATGTCAGCTTGGTTGTCTTTTCCTAGTTTATCGCCAAGGTCTGTAGCTAGTTCCAAACCGCCGGCTCCACCACCAATAATTATTATTTTTTTCATAAATTTCAAACCTTATCGTAATTAATTGTAAATATCATACTAAATAAGTAGGTTTTTATCTATTTCTTTTAACGAATATTATTTATAAATAAAACCTATTAAAGTGATGTTTTACAATTATTAAAATTTATTTAAAACTCAAATGGAGTATAGTCGTATTTGTTATTGATCGTGTTGATATATTCTTTTTTTTAAACTAAAAATTTCTCTTTATTCATTAAAATAAAGCACTTTTCGTATAATTTATAATGCAGTAATCGTTACAATTTATGTTTGAGAGATCTATAATGCATATCATCATCCTATACTATTTAGACCTTATCTAATCATTTCACGCTATATAAAATTTATGAATAAAAAAATTTTTATTATTATTGTGTTAATTGTTATTTTAATTTCAATGACAATTCTAATTCGATCACATAATAGCCAGCTTATATTACAAGGCGAGGTTGATGCACCTAATGTTAGTATTTCGTCAAAAGCGAAAGGGCGCGTGCAGGCGATACACGTCAATCGCGGTGATGATGTAAAACCAAGCGATATATTAATAACGCTTGATAGTCCAGAATTATTAGCACAAGTCAAAGCGGCACAAGCGGCTTGCGATCAAGCACGAGCTCAAGTTGCGCTTTCTGAACATGGAACCCGTGAAGAAAGTATTCGCTACTATGAAGCGTTACTACAACAAGCTAAAGTTGCTTATGATAATGCATCCAAAGAATATGATCGTAATAAAGCGATTTCGGCCAAAGGTTATGTTTCTCAATCAATCTTAGATAATGCATTAAAAACGCGTGATGCAGCCTTTCAACAAGTTCAGTCAGCACAAGCTAATTTAGATCAAGCCAAAAATGGTGATCGTATTGAACAACGTGAAATTTATGATGCTAAATTAAAAGAAGCAGAAGAGCAGCTTAAACAATTACAAATTCAATACGATGATTTACAAGTAAAAGCCCCTGTTGAAGGTGAGGTTGGTTCAATACCAGCCGAAGTTGGCGAGTTATTTAATGCTAATAGTCCATTATTGACCGTAATTCAGCTACCAAAAGCGTACTTTATATTTAATCTTCGTGAAAACATTATGCCCAATATTCATAAAGGCGATCATGTTAAGCTTGAAGTGCCTGCTCTTGGTAATAAAGAAGTTGAGGCTGAAGTTCGTTATATCGCACCCATGGGTGATTATGCAACAAAACGTGCAACACGAGCTACCGGTGATTTTGATTTAAAAACCTTTGAAGTTAGACTTTATCCAACAACGCCTATTGCAGGTTTACGTGCAGGTATGAGCACACTATGGAAATTAGACAACTAATTTGGGATTTTTGGTACCGCTTCAAAGAAGCGTTTAATGCTGAAATACCTGTGATATTTAAGCGGTTTACTTTCCATTGGTTAATGTGGATTTTACCGCTAATTATTTTTATATTAATTAGCAGTATTTTTTATCGTGGTGTGCTTTTTGATCTACCGGTAGGCTATATTGATAATGATAAAAGTGTTTTATCGCGTGAAATCGTGCGTGATCTTAATGCTGGAGCACATGCCAATCTGGTCAATTATGATAGCCAGCTTGCTGAGGCTGAACGTGATTTGCAAAAAGCAAAAATTTATGCCATTTTTTATATTCCACCGAATTTTGAAGCAGATGTATTAGCTGGTCGGCAGCCAACACCAATGCTTTATTATAATGCGTTATATTATAGTGCTGGATTATATTCTATTATGGATTATTCAGGCCTAATTGCGGCATTAAATACCCAATACCGTAGCACAATGGCAACTAGTATTGGGATACCGGTACCTAAGCTTGCAAAAGTAAACTTCAATTATGATGGATTGTTTAATGCCAGTGGTAACTCAATGTACTTTCAGCAATTTTCGGCTGTGGTGCATTTACTACAACTGTTTGTTGTCACAACAACGATTCATCTATTAGCACAATTACCAAAGCGAACTCGCCCTAATTATCCTTTTGTTTTAGGGAAATTAGCACCTTATACCATTTGGTTTACCATGCTGCTTATTTTCGAAATTGCGATGCTTGTTCTGTTTTCTCATGCTCGTGTATCAGGTTCGCCTTTTGCCATGGTGACGGTGGTATTTTTCTATGTGATTGCTGCACAAAGTATTGGTATTTTGCTATATACTTTTACTAAAACCCCTATTGATGCTTATACTTATATCGGTATTTTAGTTGGACTTGCGTTAACTTATTCTGGTGTTGTTGTGCCTGAACTATCTATGCCTTGGATTGCAAGGTTTATTTCATCATTAGAACCATTAACTTATGCTCTTAATAAGCTGTTCGATCTGTTTTTACGTCACTCTAGTTATCTTTCAGTATTAAAAACCTGTGTTATTTTAATGGTCTACCCAATAATTATTACCGTGTTAGTGAGAAAACGTCTAGTAAGACGACTACATTCACAGTAAGAGGAAAAAACCAAGATGCTTAAAATATTTTGGTCTTCATTTATAAAAATATTTTTACTTTTATTAGTTAGACCAATGTGGTTGTTGCTACTATTGTCTGTCTCATTGATGAGTTTAGTTTACAGTAATGGCACTATTACCAGTTTGCCGGTTGCGATAATCGATCAAGATCATACGCCAACTAGCCGAAGTTTAATTCGTTCTTTAAATACCAGTTCAAAAATAGAGACCATTATATATGAGAGCTCTCTGCAAGCTTATGATGATATTAATAATCATCGACTTTTTGCGGTATTTACGATTCCAAGAGACTTTGAAAAGCGGTTATTAAATGGTGAAGAAGTGACCATACCTGCATATGGCGATGCTTCAAGTCGTTTAGCCAATGGTTTAATACAAGTCGATATAAAAGGGATCTATCAACAAATATTAACTCAATATAATACTCGGATAATGCGGAATAGTGGGTTTTCAGATAAACAGATCAATATTATTTTATCGCCAATAAATGGTCAAACTGAACCACTTTATAATCCTGGCGTCAGTTTTGCCGCTATTACCTTTCCGGGTTTATTAGTAATGTTATTGCAACACTCTTTTTTAATTGCTTCAACACGCACTAATATTACATTAAACTCGTTACCGCAAGGTAAACCACCTAAAATTGTCATATTGGGTAGCTTGTGTGGTCTTATACCGATCTGGTTATTTTTATCCATTGTACTATTTGGTTTATGGCCTTGGGTTCTTGGTTATCGACAGCTTGCAAATATACCTGAAATTCTAATTATGACATTTCCATTGTTACTTGGTGTGTTAGGCTTAAGTAAATTACTGACAGAGTGTTTACGTAAAACTGAAATGATTTATCTTACACTTGCATTTTTGACAACACCAGTGTTTTATCTATCAGGCACCATTTGGCCACTTGATGCCATGCCATTTGGGGTACAAATTGTTTCCAAAATGTTGCCATCAACTTGGGCAACTAATATGATTGCTGGTGTAAACCAAATGGGATTAGGCTTACTAGATAATTTATTTAATGTTTTTATGATTTTATTACTGGGGATCATATATGGTTCACTTGGCTTTTTTATTGCAGCATTACGGGACGGTCGAGTAAGACGATTCTTAAAAAGGTATCGAGCGTAAAACCAGAAAAGTAACATAATAAGTAAAACATAAAATGCAAAGATAATATAATGCTTTATATGTAAATACTTAATTTTGCCAATAAACCGTATGGCTATATTTGGAACGTGACCGATTTATACTAATGTTACTGCTATTTATTAAACATATTGATGCGGTTTTACAATTTAATAAATACAAAGACCGGATGCCTTTATTATTACAGATAGTCAAACTTGCTTTATTGACTAATTTACTTTATTGTTTGGGGATTATTTTGAGCTAGTTCACGTTTATTTAATTTTAATATCATTTTACTTAGTATTAGCGTTATACTAAACAAACTTACACACCTCACAGCAAAAGGAGACTTGATGATGGAGTTTGATACTTCAATTCTTTGCGATTATTACCCAGAAGATGTTAACGTAGTTGAACCGATATTTAGTAATTTTGGTGGCGTGACATCATTTTCAGGTCAAGCTGTAACAGTTAAATGTTTTGAAGATAACGGGTTACTATACGAAATTTTACAATCGGAAGGCTCAGGTAAAATTCTTGTCATTGATGGTGGTGGTTCTGTGCGTCGAGCATTAATTGACGCAGAGCTGATAGATATTGCCGTTCAAAATCAATGGGAAGGGATTATTGTCTATGGCGCCGTTCGCCAAGTTGATTATCTGGCCGAGGCCGACATTGGTATTCAAGCATTAGCCGCTATTCCGGTTGGCGCGGATGATCAGGGCGTTGGTGAAGTTGATATTCGTGTTAATTTTGGTGGCGTGACATTCTTTTCAGGTGATTTTGTCTATGCTGACAATACCGGTATTATCTTATCTGAAATTGCCCTCGAAATTGAAGATAAATAAACAAAGGTCTATACCGCCGGCGAGTATCGGCGGATTTTATACTTAAATGTCTACTTTCCTGAAACTATTTGACAAAAAAACACTCTGTTTTTAAACCACTCGATGACGAATATAACCACCGGTTACCGTTTTAATTAATCCCTCTAGCTCCATATCTAATAATTTGCTTGTCACTTCCGAAATTGACATATTCACTTGCTGAGCAATAATATCAATTGGAATAGGTTGGTGATGAATCACAGCAAAAATATCAGGGTATAAAATAGAATGACTTTGTTTTTCTTTCTGCTGATTATGCGAGCTATTTATCACTGATAAATAATTACAATAATGCTCTAAAATATCGGCTGGTTTAGAAACTAAGTAAGCCCCTTGTCTAATTAAATAATGCGTTCCGCTACAGTTTTCATTATTAATATCACCTGGCAAAGCAAATACATCGCGATTTTGTTCAAGAGCATAGCGGGCTGTAATTAAAGAGCCACTTTTTTCTGATGCTTCAACCACAAAGGTGCCCAAACTTAACCCGCTAATAATTCGGTTTCGACGAGGAAAGTAAGCCGATCTAGCTTTTTCAAATGGCAAAAATTCGGACACAATTGCACCATTTTTTGCCAAAATATCATTTGCTAAGTTTAAATTTGATCTTGGTGCAATCTTTGCTAAACCACTACCTAACACTGCAATTGTACGACCCGATGCCTCAAGTGCACCACGATGACAAATTGCATCTAATCCCAGTGCCAAACCACTAGTTATGGTTAAACCATTAATTGCTAATTCGCTTGCAAAATATCGCCCCCATTGAGCTCCATATTCACTAAATTCACGGCTTCCAACCATAGCCAGTTGAGGAGAATGTAATAACTGTCGATTACCTAAAACAAACAGTAACAAAGGCGGAGAGCAGATTTGTTTGAGCAACAACGGATAATCACTATCACAATAGGCAATAAGATGTTTTTGTGAGCTGGGAGAATCTAACCATTCAAGTATTGGCTCAAAATGAAGATATGAAGTTTCATAAAAACGCGCTAATTGAACATCTAATAAGCCCAGCTTATCTAACAAAAAAGTCACATTTTGTATTTTATCAGGTAAATCATTTGCAAAAAGTTGTCCAATTTTTTTAAAAATAGCTTGTTTGCCATGTCCAAGCATTGAAATTCGCAATAAGAACTCATATTTACTCATCATAACTTTTTGCACTCATTTTAAATAATTTAACTATCTTGAATTGATAAGATAAATACTAGCAATAGCCAACAAGGACTATTCATCAGTATGATAAATGTTTACAATGAGCAATTGATTGAATAAAACCGAAATTTGAGGAGTAGATCGAATAATTTATGGCTATTTTACCGGTATTACGTTTTCCTGATGAGCGGCTTCGCAAAGTTGCTAAACCTGTTACCCAGTTCACACCAGAGTTACAAACGATCATTGATAATATGATTGAAACCATGTACGACGAAAACGGTATTGGGCTTGCTGCAACCCAAGTTGATGTACATGAACAAATTATTGTTATTGATGTATCAGAAGATAAAAGCCAAGTTTATGTGATCATCAATCCTGAAGTCATCAGTCAAGAAGGTGAGACCGGTATAGAAGAAGGCTGCCTATCAGTGCCTGATTGTCGAGGTTTTGTACCAAGGGCTGAAAAAATCAAAATCAAAGCGCTTGATCGTCATGGTAATCCTTATGAAATTGACGCCGACGAGCTATTAGCTATCTGTATTCAGCACGAAATGGATCACTTAAAAGGTAAACTCTTTGTTGATTATCTTTCACCATTAAAACGTCAACGAATCGAGCAAAAAATGAAAAAGCTTACCCGCGAAGAGCAACGGAATAAATAAACTTAACCGCCAAAGTGGTTGGCGGTTAACTGATTTAAACTAAATTATTTAGCAACAATGACCATCGCAGGACGAATTAAACGACCATTTAAGGTATAACCTTTTTGAATGGTATTAACGATTTGACCTGATTGATGTTCTGGTGATTCAACCATGCTTATCGCTTGGTGTACATCAGGATTTAATTGTGAATCTTCGGTATTAATCACTTCAATACCAAATTTTTTGACCGTATCTAAGAATGATTTTAATGTCAATTCTAACCCTTCAACAGTAGCTTTATGTTCAGGATTAGCTTTGTCTGTCGATTCTAAAGCGCGTTCTAGATTATCAATAACCGGTAATAATTCATTAGAGAATTTTTCTAGTGCAAATTTTCGTGCTTTATCAACATCTTGCTCAACACGTTTACGAACATTATCAATTTCAGCCCGTGCACGAATCATAGCTTCGCTTTCATTTTTTTTCGCCAATTGTAAGGCTTGCTCAAGCTCTGCAATGCGTGCATCTTTTGCGCTTAATTGTTCTTCAAGATTTGGCTGTGACGCTATTTCTTGTTCGATGGTATCTTCTGCTGGTGTGTCAATGCTAGTTTCATTTTCTGACGTATTTTTATCTTGTTCTGTCATAAGGTACTCCAAATAATGTAGTCGAAAACTTAGTGAATAACGGTTATTATGGGGACAATTTTTATGATTACAAGCTTATCAGTACATTGATATGTAATTTTTTGACCTATCACGAAAAAATACATAGTGTTTATGTAACAAATTACAAGGATATTTTATGCAAACACCATTTAAATGCATTGGTCTAATTGGACTTCCGCGTAAGTTAGAAGCAATTGAAACCCATCAAGTGCTTTATGATTGGCTTGTTAAACTTGGTATTCGTGTGTTAGTGGAAGATCGCTTGGCGGAGCACATCCAATTCCCCGTTAGCCATTACGCCTCGTTAGAAACAATTGGCCAGCAAGCTGACCTAGCCATTGTTGTAGGGGGGGATGGCAATATGTTACGTTCCGCGCGTTATTTATCACCATATAAAATCAAAGTGATCGGTGTTAATCGTGGTAATTTAGGTTTTTTAACCGACATATCACACGAACAAGTGATTGAGCAATTAAGCCCGGTGATTGCCGGCAAATATGACGATGACCCTCGTTTTTTACTCGAAGTTTCTATTTATGATAACGGCAATTTAATTAATTCAAGTTTTGCCGTGAACGAAATTGTTGTGACCCCCAATACGGTTGCCCACATGATTGACTATGATGTGTACATTAATGAACGCAATGCGTTTTCACAGCGAGCTGATGGGCTGATTATTGCAACACCGACAGGCTCTACCGCTTATTCACTATCGGCGGGTGGGCCAATTTTAGCACCTCATTTAGACGCATTAATTATTACACCAATGTTTCCGCATTCATTAGCTGTCAGACCATTGGTCATCAAGGGCGATGTGCCTATTCATCTTAAATTTCCAACGACAGCACTTGATTTAAATATCGCTTGTGATAGCCAAATTATTTTACCGGTCAAACCAACACAAGATGTGATTATTCGCCGATCTTCGTATGAATTTAATTTGATTCATACCAAAGATTATGATTACTTTAATAATCTTTCAACCAAATTAGGTTGGTCACAAAAGATGTTTTAATCTTTTTTTGTCAAAAACTTTCAGGAAAGTATGCGTTTTAGTATAAAATTTCATTTTAAATAATCAATGTTATGGCATAAACGGTGAATGATGAAAAGATAGCTGCAATCACATCATCTACCATAATGCCAAATCCACCGGGTACACGTTTATCAAACCAGCGAATTGGCCAAGGTTTTGCCATGTCAAACACTCTAAATGCCACAAAAGCTATGGCAACCCACATAACTGAAAGTTGCGGAATAAAAAATAGGGTTATCCACATGCCGACAAATTCATCCCAAACGATATGCCCTGAATCGTGAGTATGTGTATCATCCGAGGTTTTTTGACAAATAAAACAACCAAAAATAAAAGTCACTAAAATAAATATCCAGTATAAAGCTGGCTGTAAACCATAAAACAAAAGCCATAACGGGATAGCCATTAATGAACCCATAGTTCCCGGCATAATCGGTGACATGCCGCTACCCAATCCTACTGCTAAGAAATGAATCGGATTAGTCAGTTTTAGGTATTTTTTAAAATCTTTATTTCGCTCTTGTTTAGTCATGATTCAATATTCTTTTAGATAAAATTATGCCGACATTACGTCGGCAAAAAGAAAGGTGCTTATTTTAGCAAAACACCTTTGTATTGATTGTGACAATATTATTCGTCTTTGGTTAATGTTGCAACCATTACCGCTTTAATGGTATGTAGCCTGTTTTCGGCTTCGTCAAATACAATACTATGCTCAGACTCAAATACACTATCTGTTACCTCAAGCCCATTGGTTAAGCCATATTGTGCTGCCATTTGTTTACCCACTGTCGTATTCATATCATGAAAAGCTGGTAAACAGTGCATAAATTTGACATTGGGATTATTGGTAAGTTTGATTACATTGTCATTCACTTGATAAGGCGTTAATAATTTAACTCGTTCATCCCAAACTTCCTTAGGCTCACCCATTGATACCCATACATCAGTATATAAAAAGTCGACGTCTTTAACGCCCAAAGTCACATCTTCAGTTAAAATAATTTTTGCACCTGTCATTTTGGCAATATCTTGGCACTTTTGCACAAGTTCGGCTTCCGGCTGACAAGCTTTTGGTGCAACTAATCGAATTTCCATCCCCACTAACGCTGCACCTTCCATTAATGAATTTCCCATATTATTCCGAGCATCGCCTAAATAGGCAAATTTAATACTGCTTAATGGGCGATCTCCTATATGCTCTTTCATTGTCATAAAATCGGCTAATATTTGGGTTGGATGTGCTTCGGTCGTTAAGCCATTCCAGACTGGCACACCTGCATATTTTGCTAACGTTTCAACAATTTCTTGACCATAACCACGATATTCAATTCCATCATACATTCGACCTAGCACGCGCGCGGTATCTGCAATTGACTCTTTATGCCCAATTTGGCTACCACTAGGTCCTAAATAAGTGACATTCGCACCTTGATCAAATGCACCAACCTCAAAAGCACAACGAGTACGGGTGGAGTCTTTCTCAAAAATTAACGCGATATTTTTACCAATTAAATGTTGTTGTTCTTGCCCTTGTTGTTTGGCTTGTTTTAATTCAATGGCAAGATTAATTAATTGATTGATTTCGGTAGAGGTGAAGTCGAGTAATCGTAAAAAATGACGCTGATAAAAACCGTGCATGATATTGCTCCTAATAACCGTAATTATTCAAAAGATTCTATTTGAATAATTATGCAAATTCAAGTTAAACATAATAATCATCCCAATTTTTTGTTTTTACGTTGAGAATGTCTCAAAAATTAGACATGACTATTAAAGTGATTTTTATAATATTGCTTTTTTTGTACAAAAAAGTGTAATAAAATGACCAATTATTGTATCTTTATAGATAAGTAAATTTGAATTTATATTCAAAAATATCGATAATTTATTCAAAAGGTCTTTTTTATCATGCAAACTTATGCCCTCCTTATGTTACAAGATGGTTCACAATTTATCGGAAAGTCAGTTGGTGCTGAGGGGCACACTGTTGGTGAAGTAGTATTTAACACCTCAATGACCGGCTATCAAGAAATCCTTACCGATCCCTCTTACTGTGAACAATTGGTTACACTGACCTATCCTCATATTGGTAATGTCGGAACAAATGATGATGATGCCGAATCCAGCCAAGTTTATGCAAAAGGATTGATTATTCGTGATTTGCCATTATTAGACAGCAATTACCGAAGCGAACTCGATCTTTCCAGCTATTTAAAAAAGCATAATGTTATTGCCATTGCCGATATTGATACGCGGCGCTTAACGCGTATTTTGCGTGAAAAAGGAGCACAGCATGGTGTTATCATAACATCAACGGATAAAAAGACCTTACTTGAAAAAGCCGAAATAGCCAAACAACAGGCAATAAATTTTAAAGGATTAAGTGGGCTTGATTTAGCTAAAGAAGTGACCTGTTCAACAAGTTATATTTGGACTCAAGGCATATGGACAAGGCAACAACAGCCCAATCCAATACCAGAAAACCAATTACCATATCATGTTGTTGCTTATGATTTTGGCGTAAAACGCAATATCCTGCGCATGTTAGTTGAGCGTGGTTGTAAATTAACTGTCGTACCAGCCAAAACGACAGCAGAAGAAGTCCTTGCATTAAAGCCAGATGGCATATTTTTATCTAATGGCCCAGGTGATCCAGCCCCTTGCCGTTATGCAATTGAGGCTATTAAGCAGTTTTTAAATACTGACATTCCTATCTTTGGCATCTGCTTAGGTCATCAACTTTTAGCGCTGGCATGTGGGGCAAAAACGATTAAAATGAAGTTTGGTCACCATGGCGGAAATCACCCCGTTAAAGATCTTGAAAATAATCGGGTGATGATCACCGCCCAAAATCATGGTTTTGCGGTAGATGAAACAAGTTTACCTGCTCATCTAAGAGCCACTCATAAATCACTATTTGATGGTTCACTGCAAGGTATTCATCACAATTACAAACCAGCTTTTAGTTTCCAAGGTCACCCAGAAGCCAGTCCAGGGCCACATGATGCCGCACCTCTTTTTGATCACTTTATTGAGTTAATTAAAATTTATAAGCAGGAGCAATAATTATGGCTAAGCGAACAGATATCAACAGTATATTAATTATTGGCGCAGGCCCAATTGTTATTGGTCAAGCATGTGAATTTGATTATTCGGGTGCACAGGCCTGTAAGGCGCTACGTGAAGAAGGCTATCGCGTTATTTTAGTTAACTCCAATCCTGCCACTATCATGACGGATCCTGAAATGGCTGATGCCACTTATATCGAGCCAATTCATTGGACATGTGTTCGCAAGATTATTGAACAAGAAAGACCCGATGCTATTTTACCGACTATGGGCGGGCAAACAGCGCTAAATTGTGCATTAGAGCTCGAAAAGCAAGGCGTATTAAAAGAGTTTAATGTCGAAATGATTGGCGCAACAGCCGATGCTATAGATAAAGCCGAAGATCGCAAACGGTTTGATGAGGCCATGAAAAAAATTGGCCTTGATACCGCACGATCGGGTATTGCGCATTCACTTAAAGAAGCTTATGCCGTTCTTGAGCAGGTTGGTTTTCCTTGCATTATTCGCCCGTCTTTTACCATGGGGGGAACAGGGGGGGGAATTGCGTATAATACAGAAGAATTTGAAGAAATCTGTACCCGTGGGCTCGATCTTTCACCGACTAATGAACTGCTCATTGATGAGTCATTAATAGGTTGGAAAGAGTACGAAATGGAAGTGGTGCGAGACAAAAATGATAACTGTATTATTGTTTGCTCAATTGAAAACTTCGATCCAATGGGCATTCACACCGGTGATTCAATTACCGTTGCGCCAGCACAAACCTTGACGGATAAAGAGTATCAAATCATGCGTAATGCATCAATTGCCGTACTGCGTGAAATTGGCGTTGAAACCGGTGGCTCCAATGTACAATTCTCGGTCGATCCTAAAACAGGGCGATTAATTGTTATTGAAATGAATCCGCGAGTATCACGTTCATCAGCGTTAGCTTCTAAAGCTACTGGCTTTCCAATTGCTAAAATCGCTGCTAAGTTGGCAGTTGGCTATACTCTTGATGAATTATCGAATGATATTACAGGCGGTAAAACACCTGCCTCATTTGAACCGTCAATTGATTATGTGGTCACTAAAATTCCACGCTTTAATTTTGAAAAGTTTGCCGGTTGTAACGATCGTTTAACCACGCAAATGAAATCGGTTGGTGAAGTCATGGCTATTGGACGTACCTTTCAAGAATCATTACAAAAAGCATTGCGAGGGCTTGAGGTTGGCGCTTCAGGATTTGATGCTAAAATTGATGATTATACCGATGAAAAAAATATCACCAAAATTCGTTATGAACTCCAAGAAGCAGGTTCCGATCGTATTTGGTATATTGCTGATGCCTTTAGGGCTGGATTGAGTTTAGATGAGATCTTTACATTAACCAATATAGATCGTTGGTTTTTAGTGCAAATTGAAGAGCTGGTTAATTTTGAAAACAAGCTAAAAGAGCAGTCACTTGCACAACTCGATCCAGAAACATTATGGCAATTAAAACGTAAAGGTTTTTCAGATTTACGCATTGCCAAACTACTTAATACCACCGAGCAATCGGTTCGCGATTTACGTTATCAATATCATATTCATCCCGTTTATAAACGGGTAGATACCTGTGCGGCCGAATTTGCAACGGATACTGCTTACCTTTATTCAACCTATGAGCAAGAGTGTGAAGCCAATCCTCAATTTAACCGTAAAAAAATTATGATCCTAGGTGGTGGTCCTAATCGAATTGGTCAAGGTATCGAGTTTGATTATTGCTGTGTGCATGCGGCATTAGCTCTGCGTGAGGATGGTTATGAAACCATTATGGTTAACTGTAACCCAGAAACTGTGTCAACCGATTATGATACTTCTGATCGCCTCTATTTTGAGCCAGTCACGCTTGAAGATGTGCTTGAGATTGCGCATGTTGAAAAGCCAAATGGTGTTATTGTGCAATATGGTGGACAAACACCGCTAAAACTCGCCCGTGCGCTTGAAGCAGCTGGGCTACCAATTATTGGTACCTCACCTGACGCTATCGATAAAGCCGAAGATCGCAAACGCTTTCAAGAAGTCGTCGATAAACTGAAATTAAAACAACCTGTCAACGCAACAGTGACTGATATTAATGAGGCAGTCATCAAAGCAGAAAAAATAGGTTATCCATTAGTGGTTAGACCTTCTTATGTATTAGGTGGTCGCGCAATGGAAATTGTTTATAATGAGCAAGATTTACGCCGTTATTTTAAAACAGCCGTAAGCGAATCGAATAATGCGCCTGTTTTACTCGATCACTTTTTAGATGATGCCATTGAAGTTGATATTGATGTGATTGCTGATGGCGAACAAATTGTGATTGGTGGCATTATGGAACATATTGAACAAGCAGGCATTCACTCTGGTGATTCCGCTTGCTCACTGCCAACTCACACCTTAAGTGCAGAGATTTTAGACAAACTACGACAGCAGGCCAAACAATTGGCACTTCAACTTAATGTAAAAGGCTTAATGAATGGACAATTTGCCATCAAAGATAACCAAATTTATCTGATTGAAATTAATCCTCGTGCAGCACGTACCGTACCGTTTGTCTCAAAAGCAACAGGTTTACCACTGGCTAAAATTGCCGCTCGCGTGATGATAGGGCAATCGCTTGCTAAGCAAAATATGACTAAAGAGGTGATTCCAGCTTATTATTCGGTAAAAGAAGTGGTATTGCCATTTAATAAATTCAGTGGTGTTGATCCAATCTTAGGTCCAGAAATGCGCTCAACGGGGGAAGTGATGGGAATCGGTAAAACCTTTGCTGAAGCCTTTGCTAAAGCGCAACTTGGTAGCCTATCGAATATGAAAAAATCAGGAAAAGCATTATTATCGGTTCGTGATCAAGATAAAAAAAGGCTGTTAGAAGTTGCTAAACGATTAATTGCGCATGGATTTAGTATTGACGCAACTATTGGTACGGCAAAAGTGTTACAACAAGCAGATATACCATGCCAAATTGTAAAAAAAGAAAAAGAAGGGCGACCAAATATTCATGACCATATAAAAAATGGCGAATATAGCTATATTCTTAATACCACCTCTGGACGAGCAGCTATTGAAGCCTCAAAAGTATTACGTCGAAGTGCCATTCAATATAAGGTACATTACGATACCACGATGAATGCTGCCTATGCCACAACTGCGGCACTTAATTACGATCCGGCACAAACTGTAACGCCATTACAGCAACTTTATTGATAAACAAAAAGACCAAGACGAGCAATGCTCGTCTTTAAAAACCCCTGCCATAATATAATTACTTTGTAATCACTCAATTGCTCGTAATAGATAATAAAATGCTCGTTTTTAATATAAAATAATGTTAATTTATTTGCTATATTTCAATTAATTTAATCAGTTATCATCATGGATATGATTCATTCTTCTGATCTAAAAACGATCATGCATTCCAAGCGAGCCAATATTTATTATTTAGAGCATTGTCGTGTTTTGGTTAATGGTGGACGAGTTGAGTATGTGACTGAGCAAGGTCAACAGTCGTTATATTGGAATATCCCAATAGCAAATACCACCTGTATTTTATTAGGTACGGGTACATCATTGACTCAAGCGGCAGTGCGAGAGCTTTCACGAGCAGGTGTTATGATTGGCTTTTGTGGCGGAGGCGGAACGCCCCTTTTTTCATCAACCGAATCTGAATTTGCCTGCCAGTTTTTCTCGCCACAAAGTGAATATCGTCCGACAGCATACCTACAAAGCTGGTGTCAATTTTGGTTTGATGACAAACGTCGATTACAAGCGGCTAAATTATTACAACAAACACGGCTTAATATTATTAGTGAGTGTTGGCCGCAATTTGATTGGGATGTTGATACAACGCAGTTAGCGCATATTCTTAATGATGCAACACAACAATTTACCGATGTTGATAATAGCCAAGCACTTTTAGCCGCAGAAGGGCGAATTAGCAAACGTCTTTATAGTATGGCAAATCAATTAACCTTACAAGATGACAAATTTAAACGAGAACAAGGCACACGAGGTAAGAGTTATGATCCCGCTAACCAATTTTTAGATCATGGTAACTATTTAGCCTATGGACTTGGCGCAACGGCTTGTTGGGTGTTAGGTCTTCCTCATGGGCTGGCTATTTTACACGGAAAAACTCGCCGGGGTGGATTGGTTTTTGATGCGGCAGATATTATTAAAGATGGCATTGTATTACCTCAGGCCTTTTTATCAGCCAAACAAGGCGATAGTGAAAAAGAATTTCGTATGGCATGTATTGCGCAATTTGCTCAATTAGGTGCACTTGATAGGATTATTGATACTTTAAAACAGATAGCAGATCAAATATGAATATTTTACTTGTCAGCCAATGCAAAAAGAATGCATTAACCGAAACGCGTCGCATTATTGATCAGTTCGCTGAGCGTTGTGGTGAACGAACATGGCAAAGCCCAATGACCGAAGCAGGGCTACAAACGCTTTATAAATTATTACGCAAAACTGCACGAAAAAATACTGCTGTTGCATGTTATTGGACACATGGTAAAAATTTAACTGATCTTTTGTGGATTGTGGGCGATCGCAGTCAGTTTAATCAAGAGGGACGAGTCCCAACTAATCGTACTAAACGTAATATTTTACGCAGTGACAGCGAAAATTGTTGGCAATATGCAACCACCATTCAATTAATTACAACCATAGCCGATCTACTTCATGATTTAGGTAAAGCAACGATTGGTTTTCAATCTAAATTACGAGCAGAAACGGTTGTGGCGGCTGATCCTTACCGACATGAATGGATTTCGTTACAATTATTTTTATTAATGATTCAAGACTGCACCACCAACGAAGCCTTATTTAATCGATTAGCGCATTTTACTGAATATCAACAACAGTATCCTAATTGGTACAAGCAGCTTACCAAAGTTGAAAAAAATGATCTTACGCAGTTACCATTATTGGCACAATGGATTGCGTGGCTCATTGTGTCGCATCATAGAATGCCGTTTTTACCGGATTCATTAACGGGGGATATTAAAAATTTACAGAAAATAGATTTTGATATATCTGGTTTAACTATCCGAAGTTTTTATAAAACATTTAAGGCAATTGATAAATGGGTTAAAAATAGTCATAGTCAACACACTTCACCCAACGATTTTTGGCAGCTTAAAAGCGATATTACCTTAAGTCAGCCTTGGCTGAAAAAACTAAGCCGTTATGCAGCCAAAGCTCTAAATCATGTTACCTTAATGCAATTGTCTAATATTGACGAGTTTTTATTACATATTTCGCGTTTAAGCTTAATGGTGGCTGATCATAACTACTCAAGTTTATCTTTAGCAAATGAAGAAGCCGAAAAAAATAAAGCAATCTTAATTGCCAATACCAATTACCTGAAAAAAGCGAAGCAACGTTTAGATGATCATTTAATCGGTGTTGCTAATTTTTCAGCCCGCTTTGCTCGTTTATTACCTAAAATAATCACTGAATTACCAGCAATTAATCAGCATAAACCCTTTACCAAACGGACAAGTGTAAAACGATTTCAATGGCAAAATCATGCTTTTGATTTAGCAAAAAGTTATCAACAACTATCTGATGAATGTGGCTTTTTTGGTGTTAACATGGCATCGACTGGCTGTGGTAAAACCTTAGCCAATGGGCGGATTATGTATGCGCTTTCAAATCCAAAACGGGGCGTACGTTTTACCATTGCATTGGGATTACGTGTTTTAACGTTGCAAACAGGTAAAGCATTAAGAGAAAGATTACACTTAAGTGATGAACATCTGGCGATTTTAGTTGGTGGGCGAGCCACAAAAACCTTGTTTGAACTGAGTAGTGAAGACATTGAACAAAACGATTCTCAAAAAAAATCAGAAAACCAAGGTAGTGAATCTATCGAATCGTTACTTGATGAATATATTGATGTAGCAGAAAGTGGTATTGCTGATTGTGAATTAGGTACTATTATCGAAGACAGTAAAGCACGGCAATTACTTTATGCGCCTATTGTGACATGTACAATTGACCATATTATTCAAGCTAGCGAATGTAGCCGAGGCGGTAAATATATTGCACCAACGTTAAGATTATTAACCTCAGATTTGATTTTAGATGAACCTGATGATTTTGATCAACACGACTTGCCAGCACTAGCGCGTTTAGTCCATTTAGCTGGATTGTTTGGGAGCAAAGTACTACTGTCATCGGCGACCTTAACGCCAGATTTAATTGCCGGATTATTTGATGCTTACCAAGCAGGACGAAAAATTTGGAATCAAAATAACCAATATGTCGATAATACCATTATATGTGGTTGGTTTGATGAATATGAACAGTCGATATCACAAATTGCTGATACTAAAACGTTTAGCGATCACCATCAACAATTTGTAGCAATGCGCATTCATCAATTAGCACAAAGTGCAATCCGCCGTAAAGGGCATATTTTGGATCTACTAAATTACCAAGAAAATAAAACAGAGAATCAAAAATTCAATTATGGTGTGCTAGCTAAACAATTATTAGATCAAGCTTATCAATTTCACCAAGATCATCATCAAATTGATAAAAAATCACAAAAAAAGGTAAGTATCGGTTTAATGCGTTTTGCCCATACAGAAGATGTTATTTTACTCACAGAACAAATTTATGCACAAAAGAAGTTACCTAATGATACCGCTTTTCATATCGTGGTCTATCATGCTCGGCAACTGCTGTTATTGCGTAGCCAATTAGAAGAAAAACTCGATAGAATTTTAAATCGCAGTGATGAACAAGCACTATTTAGCCAACCCGAAATTCTCCAAGCGATAAAAAGTAGCAATAAAGAAAACCATATTTTTATTGTGATAGGCACACCAGTCACCGAAGTCGGGCGCGATCACGATTATGATTGGGCAATTGTAGAACCCTCATCCATGCGATCTATTATTCAGTTAGTTGGACGGGTATGGCGTCACCGACCACAAAAAATTGCACAAAAGGCCAATGTGGCCATATTAGGATCGAATTTAAAAGCAATTGAATCTAAATATCGTACGGATCAAGCCTGTTTTTCTAAACCAGGATTTGAAGAAGAGCCATTATTCTTGCTGAAAACCCATAAAACAAATGAACTAATTCCTGGGCATCAGTTAGTAAATATTGATGCGGTTCCACGTATTAAGTCTTGCCCTGAAGATGGACTAACGCTAGCTGAATTAGAACATAAGGTCATGGCAGATCTGTTTGCGATTAATGCCCGTAAAAGTAATTATGTGACCAGCTATTGGCAACAAGGTTTAGCTCATCACCATTGTGTGCATTTACAGGCGATTTCACCATTTAGAGGGAATGATGAGACACAAGATGAATATATTTGCCAACTTGACGATGATGGAAATTACCAATTTAGCTATGCAGATATTGCATGGCAAACGCCAGATGACAGCTGTAAAGATACCCAAAATAGTATAATTGAATATAAAAACTGGTCACTTGCTAATCCTAGCATCCAACCTTGGCTAATTAATAGTGTCGAGCAAGCCATAGCAAAAATAGCCGAATATTTCCCAAATAAAACGCCATATCGATTAGCGAATGAATTTTGTAGCGTAAACTTATATCGTAATTACAGTTGGTATTTTCATCCTTACTTTGGATTTTATAAAAAGCAAGGATAAAAGAATCTTGTTTTTATACTGAGACACATAGTTACCTGAAATTTTTTGACAAAATATCGTCAGGTGAATAATGGTTGCTAGTAAAAGTGAGGTAATTCTTTTATACTCTGAATGGACAGCCGTATAGGTTGCTGAGAAATTTTAAGTATTTTCTTTTCTTCAAAGAGTATTTTACCGCTGAATAAGCGGTTTATAAAAAAATTAAGTCCCACTCTCTAAATTAGTTAATTTTTTGGGTTAATATTAATTAATATCTATCCTTTTAAGTTTTATCTTTTCTATTTTTATTTCTTTTTATGTTTATTTTTTTGATCATTTTTTGTTTGATATTTAGCCTGATTTATTTTATTCTAATTTTATTAAAATTTAAGATAAATATAAGGAGGGCCAATGGATAACATATCTTGGCAAGATATAAGAAAAGTAATTTTAGATTTTCTGCAACAGCGACTTGCCAATAATAGTAATTATAAAAGTGAAACCGCTAAGCTAGAAAAAGCAAAAGAAGTGGGTGATTTAGTTGCAGTTAATGAAGCTCAGCAAAAATTAGATGAATTAGCCAAGCGATTTGAATTTGAAGCGTGGATGGAAGATGCAGCTATTCGTCGTATTTCATGGCTTCTTATCGCAACGCATCTCTCCAAGGGAATTCACCCTAGCTCTAAGGCTTGTAATGCTAATTATAATACTCAGGTAAAACCTAATACTTTAGGTAATTTTGTATCATCTTCTACAGTAAATGTCCTGCCTTTTGATGCAACAGGTAGCGCTGCATCCTTAGATATATTTGGATTACTAAATCAAACTGTTAAAAATGATATAACAATTTTACAGCTTATTATTAATAATCACCCTGCTGTTCAAGAAGCTTTATCTGATGATAAAAATAAATCTGCTCTTTATTTGGAAAATTTTCAGCAGTTACTTAGAGATAATTGGAGTGATGCGCAGGCTTCGGAACTTAATAAGCAATTTTTCTGGCCTAATAGTGAAGAAACTTATTTATCACAGCAAGAACATAATTACCGTTTATTGATTCCATTACATCCTAGTGCTTTGTGTCATTTAGTTTATAAAAAGGTACAAACACGATTTTCGGAAGAAAATAAAAATGCACGAGAACTGCGCCGAAAAAAGGATGTTGAGCATCAACCTTATTTTTCTTTTCACGAGCTGGCTGTTGTTAGGCTCGGTGGCAGTAATGCTCAAAATGCAAGCCAACTTATTGGTAGTCAAATGGGGCGTAATTTTTTATTGCCTTCCATACCTCCTAAATTCAAAAACTCGCCATTTCCAATGGTAGGCAAACAACAAGAAACTATTTTCAATCATACATTGCAATTTTTCTGCCGATTTGGTTTTAGGTTATTGTTTGATATGGTTGAAGCACCAAAAAATATTGTAGAAGAAAGAGATGATCGTAAAGATGCGTTTGCGGTGATTTTATCATTACTACTTAAGTTTGCTCGCCATATTCAAACTACTCAACCAGCCGGTTGGAGCCGTGATTATTCTCTCGATTTTCATGAAAAACTTTGGCTTGATCCACAGCGAGCCCAATTAGAGAATGAAGATGCTTTTAAAAAGCAGTATGAACAAGGCGATTGGCAACAAAGTTTAGAAAAGAGTTTTGCCAAGTGGGTTCAAAATGCTTTAAAAGAAAAATTTAAAAATATTAAACAGCAATTTGCGGATCCTGAATTTAGCGAATGGCGCCGCGAATTTAGTGCTGCGGTGAAAGCAAGTCAACGTAAACGGGAGGGAATCTTTTAATGGCATCATTACGTTATTATTTATTATTTGATCATGTCAAAATTCATAATGCTAATGCAATTTCTAGCCCATTAACGTATGGATTCCCTGCTATTTCGGGGTTTTTAGGCGCTATTCATGCTTTAAGTCGTAAAATTGAATCAAAAAATCCTATTTACTTAGATGGTGTGTTAATTGCATGTCATGAATGTAATGTACAAGTTTATCGACCTAATAACTATGCGGATTATACTTTTCGATTAACACGCAATCCACTAGCTAAAAATGGTAGTACTCGTTCAATTATTGAAGAAGGGCGAGTTCATCTAGATGTTTCCTTGCTTGTCGAGGTAAAAATTGAAGATCGTGAAACATTAGATGATGCAGATGAACAGCAAGCATTTATCCAACAGATGAAACAAAAACTTTACCAGCAACGTGTTGCTGGTGGGCAGGTTGTTGATATTGAATCAGTCGCGCTATATTCTGCATCAGAATCAAATAAACACTTAATCAATGCACTATTACCCGCATTTGTTTTAGTTGAAGCACCACAAGATTTACAAGATATCACTGCGAAATTACAGCAACAAGATCCTAATGCTACAGCGCTTGATGCCTTGATTGAAACCGCAATGTTACATCATCATCCTCAAGAAAAAGATCACTGGCAAACCACATCGGTTAAACAAGGGCGCGGTTGGCTTGTGCCTTTACATTTAGGCTATCAAGCTATTTCGCCACTATTTTCAGCAGGTAAGGTTGAACATGCGCGCAGTAATGAGCATGCCACGCAATTTGTGGAGTGTATTTATGGGCTTGGTAAATGGGTCTTTCCTTTAAGCTTGAAAGAGAATTTATCACAGGCTTTTTGGCGTTATAAATGCAGTGAGTTGCAATCTAATGATGCAGAAATTTATGTTATTAATCAAGAAACCAATTAAGTAAATTTAGAAAATTATAGAATAAGGAATACATTATGAGTAAAGATAAAATCACCACCGCCAGCGTACTTGCTTTTGAACGTAGTTTTGATATTTCTGATGCGATTTTTGCACAGCAAGATAATGCAGATGCCACTAAATTATCTCCTGTAGTAGTCACTGAAAAATCAGTCCGAGGCACTATTTCTAATCGTCTTAAAAATGCAGTTGCAAACGATCCAACCAAATTAGATGCTGAAATACAAAAGCCAAATTTACAAACAGTTGATGTTGCTGCGTTAGATGCCGATAAAGATACATTGGTCGTAACATGGAGCTGTAAAGTGTTGCCATTTTTAGGTAAACCTTCCGTGTGTAATGATATCGAATATCAAAAAGAACTAGAAAAAACAACGCAGGATTATATTCAAACGCAAGGAATGATAGCTCTAGCTAAGCGTTATGCCATAAATATCTTAAATGGCCGTTGGTTATGGCGTAATCGTATGACCGCGGAGCACATTAGCCTTTCAGTTACTCGAAAAAATGATAAAAAACCATTCATTGAAGTCAGTGATGTTAAACAATATCAGCTTAATGCATTTGATTATGATGATAAATCGGTAAATGATCTTGCTAAACTGATTGAAGCAGGATTATCCGGTAAAGAGTTTGTGATTTTTAACGTTGAAGCCAAACTGAAAATGGGCTTAGGTCAAGAAGTCTATCCGTCACAAGAATTAATCCTAGATACCGGCAAAACAAAAAGTAAAGTATTGTATGAGAAGAACAAACAAGCCGCCATGCATTCACAAAAAGTCAGTAATGCTATCCGAACCATCGATACTTGGTATGAAGATAATGCACAATTTCCAATAGCGATAGAACCGTATGGCTCGGTTACTTCAATGGGGCATGCTTTCCGCCAACCAAAACAAAAATTAGATTTTTATACCTTATTTGATAATTGGGTTTTAAAAGGTGAAAAACCATCGCTTGATCAGCAACATTATGTAATTGCGGTATTAATTCGTGGTGGTGTATTTGGTGCCAGCGGTAAGGAGTAAATAAGATGCACTCACATTATTTAGAGTTGCGAGCGATTTCGCAAATTGAGATAACCGAAGTGGATGTGATGAATCAAGTGATGCAATCACTACACCAAATTTTGGTCAATCACCAAGGAAATATCGCAATTAGCTTTCCTTGTTACCATGTGCACCGAACATTAGGCGGAGTGATACGCCTATTGGGCTCCGAGCAGGAACTGCAAAATCTTAAAGCAGATATACAGCAAAAATCATCAATTAGCGATTATGCTTTATTGATGCCTATCACTACAGTACCGACGACGATAAAAGGCTATTTACGTTTTAGCCGTGTTAACCCTAAAGGTCAGAGTGCATTAAGGCGTGCCGAAAAACGATTAACAGCACAAGGTAAATGGACGCCTGAAGTAAAAAATAAAATGATTGAAAAGTGGGGAAGCGTTCATTTGCAATATCCACACCTTCATTTGAATAGTAAAAGTACAGGGCAAAAATTTATTTTGTGGATAAAACAAGAAAAATGCCCAGAGCCAGTACAAGGCACATTTAATAGCTATGGACTAAGCCAAACCGCAACAGTCCCCGATTTTTAGATTTCTAACCCTTTTTTTGAGGGTGATTTTAATATATTGATTATTATTGATATTAAAATAGACTCAAAAAAAGGGTAAAAATTGGGTAAAGTGCAATATGCTCTTTTACAATAAGGAACTATTGAGATAAAATTCTACTTCAATGCCGTATAGGCAGTTTAGAAAAGTATTATATGACGGCATGAGAACAGAAATCGCTTCAATGCCGTATAGGTAGTTTAAAAATTGTTCAGATTTAAATGGCATCATTGTTGTAATTTCAATAATCATTAAGTGTCACAATATAACCCTTTCAATGTGGTTTAACCGTATTATAAAAGTGAATAAATCGCTTAAACTTTTGTTTTCTTTTTTTTGAATATTTGTTGATTATGCTAGATTTCAATTAAAGTGTGTATCGCTCTTTTCGGCTTTTTTAATCTTGAAACGGTATAGAATCCTGAATATTTTTTACAAAAATATAATCTAAAAAAGTAAATAGTTCAACTTTAGCTAAACGTTTAATTCCATAACGGATGGCCTTATAATATTTGCACTGGTTAAAGGGAACGAGCAGCTTTAATCGGGCTTTCTTTAGCACGTTATAAAATGGTCGAACAACTGACCATACAACGTTTAGCTAAATCAGTGACGGTTAGTTTTGTTTATGATAGCAGCGCCATATCCCTTGTCTGTGATATGGCGTTAGTTTGCTTTTTTATGGATATTTATTATCGTAGTGTCTTAAATTACTGTAAATAACGGAAATAATTACTACGCATTATTAGCATAATAAGATCACTATTCAGCCCCAATTTGCGAAGTCATTTTTATCTCTCGATTATCGGCGATTTCTAAATTCGATAGCACCGCTAATTGAGGAAAGTTAGACCTTAAAAATTGCGATAACATCGGTCTTAATGCATGATTTACTAATAATACCGGTGGTGCGCCGATGGCATCTTGTTGATTAATAGCTTGTTTGATCTGTTCAATAATGTGTTCGGCAAGTCCCGGTTCAAAATTGCTGGTATTTTGTAGCGCTTGTAATAACAAACGTTCTAAATTGATATTTAATCCTATGACATTAATTGGATCAGAGCCTGGGAACCATTGTTGTGTAATAACTCTACCTAAAGCTATTCTTACCATACTAAGTAGCTGATAAGCATCATTTTGAGTTGGCGCATGTTCACAGATTGTTTCAATAATAGTTCGCATATCTCGAATTGACACTTTTTCGGCGATTAAATTTTGCAGTATTTTATGAAAGGTGGTTAATGTCACAACGCCTGGAATAAAGTCTTCTACTAATTTTGGAATATCCTGTTTTATTCTGTCGAGCAGTTCTTGGGTTTCTAAGCGTCCTAATAAGTCGCTTGCGAATTGTTGTAATAAATGGTTGAAGTGTGTTGCGATCATCGTACTGGTATCTACAACGGTATATCCTAATATTTGCGCATTTTCTTTATCGTTTTCATCTATCCATATGGCAGGTAGCCCAAAAGCCGGCTCGGTTGTTGCAATGCCCTCAATGGTTTCTGTCACATTACCGGGATTAATGGCTAACCATTTATTATTCACAATTTCGCCTTTGCCGATTTCGCCACCTTTGATAAATATTTTATATTGATAAGGCGCTAACGAGAGATTATCTCTTATATGCACCTGAGGAGGTAAAAATCCCAGTGTTTGCGCAAATTTTTTACGTAAACTACGGATCCGCCCTAACAACTCACCGTTTTGAGTTTGATCGACCATTGGAATTAATCCATAACCCACTTCCATTGCTAATATATCTTCAATATTGACATCAGACCATGTTGCTTCAATATTGGCCGGCGTGGTTGCTTGCACATTAGCTTGTTTGGGCGTGGCTGCCTGTTCTGTTTTTTTCTGTTTAGTTAGCCACCAAGAGAGAATGGATAAAATGGCAGTAAAAAGTAAAAAAACTAAATTTGGCATGCCCGGAATTAGCCCAAGTAAACCAATTACGACAGCGGTTAAAATTAATACTTGCGGATTATTAAAAAGCTGAGTAATCATTTGATTACTAATATTATCTTGCGATGTCACTCGCGTAACGATAACTCCCGCAGCCGTTGAAATAATCAGTGACGGTATTTGCGCAACCAAGCCATCACCAATGGTCAGTAACACATAGGTTTTACCTGCATCAGATAGCGCCATATCATGTTGTACAACCCCAACGAGCAATCCGCCAACAATGGTAATGGCCATGATTAATAATCCGGCAATTGCATCACCACGTACAAATTTACTAGCACCATCCATCGAACCATAAAAATCCGCTTCTTGAGAAACTTCGGCTCGGCGTGCTTTGGCTTCATCTTCACCAATTAAGCCGGCATTGAGGTCGGCGTCAATGGCCATTTGTTTTCCTGGCATGCCATCTAATGCAAAGCGAGCTCCCACTTCGGCTATTCTACCTGCCCCCTTAGTGATGACCATAAAGTTGATGATAACCAAAATGATAAATACGACGATACCAATAGCAAAATTACCGCCAACTAAAAAGTGTCCAAAAGCTTCAATTACCCGTCCAGCCGCAGCGCTGCCGGTGTGTCCTTTTAATAAAACGACTCGTGTAGAGGCAACGTTTAATGATAATCTTAATAAAGTTGCAAATAATAAAACGGTCGGAAATGCTGCAAAATCGAGCACTCGTTTAGTGAATAATGCCACTATCAGGATAATAATTGATAAAGCAATATTAAACGTAAAAAATAGATCCAAAATAAAGGCAGGGAGGGGTAATACCATCATTGAAAGAATCAGTAAGATGAGCATTGGGCCAGCTAAAATTTGATAATGGCCATTTTTTAACGTATTAAGTGATAATAAAGTATGTAGTTTAGATTTAATCATAAAATGAGTAATTGCCTTTATTGATTTACAGATAATGACTCTGGAATGGGTAAATTATTAGGTACGGTTGGTTTATTGCCACCATATTTATGCCAATGTTTTAATTGATATACCCAAGCTAAAATTTGAGCAACAGCGGTATATAGCTCTGTTGGAATCGTTTCACCTATTTCACCATGACGATATAAAGCTCGAGCTAAAGGCGGTGCTTCTAATAGAGGTATATTATATTCACTGGCAATTTCTCTAATGCGTAGCGCAATGTTATCTGTTCCTTTTGCCAGTAATTTGGGGGCAATCATGGTTTTTTCATCATATTGTAAGGCAACGGCATAATGGGTTGGATTGGTTACAATGACATTTGCTTTTGGCACATCTTTCATCATTCGACGTCTGGCAATAGCTTGTTGCATTTGGCGAATACGTCCTTTAATTTGTGGATTTCCCTCTTGCTCTTTAAACTCATCTTTAATTTCTTGTTTTGACATTTTCAGTTTTTTCAAATTGCTCCATATTTGATAAAAAATATCAAACCCCACCATGGGTATTAATGATATAACGCTTAGTATTGCGCAAAGGATCACTAACTGTATTGCTTTAGCTAATGCATTATTTAAATACATATGGGGTAACGCAAGCAGGTCATAAAAATGGTGCATTAAAAACCATGTTGATGCGATAGAAATTAAAATAACTTTAAGTATACTTTTTAGTAACTCAGAAAAAATTTTAGTACTAAATAATCTGCCAAAGCCCTCGATAGGATTTAATTTTTTAAAATTGGGTTTAATTGATTGCAGGCTAAATAGTAATCCTCCCACACAAAGTGGTGCGAATATGGCAACTATAACTAAACCGAAAAAAATTGGCACAATTGACCAAAAGCCATGGGTTAACAAATTAACTAAATTGAAAACGATCAACTTATCATTGCCTGTTTTATACGAAAACGTCATCGCTGTTTTTATGATTATGATTAATTGGTTAACTAAATGTGAACCCATTAATCCAAATAAAGAGATGCCTATTAATAAGATTATCAACGAAGTTAATTCGCGAGATCGAGGGATCTGCCCCTTTTCCCTAGCTTTTTTTATTTTGCTATCGGTGGGATGTTCGCTTTTATCTAGATCATTATCGTCAGCCATGATGGAACCAAATAAAACTTCATCGTTTAATTAGAGTTTACCTGCTAACAGTATGAACTAATTACTCATGAATTATTGGCTTAATAAGAGGGCATTTTTGGCGGTATTTATCGCGTTTACCATTAACAAATATCAACTCTCCTTTAAACTTTGGCTCGTTCTGACGAGATAATATCGGCTTGTTGATAGCCATTATGGGTATAAACAACAGGACTGTTGATGCCTTTAAGATAGTTAATTGATTGCTCGGTTATATTCATCCGCTTTTGGATGATCACGCCATTATCGCGATTTATATTGGCTAATAATTTTGTTGTGTCTGTGATAGATAGCCAATGCGCTGCGATTGTTGGGTTTTCGCTATAGGGTGGTTGAATATCTAGTTGCTTATTTAACGTTACGCGTTTTTCATCCAGTAACTTTAATTGAATCAGTAACTGGCTTTTTTTATTAATAATTTCATTTAACTGATTTGTTGAACTATTATCAATCAAAATTTGTTGCTCTGTTTGTAGAATTTCTGAGAGTGTATGTAACATTTTGGTTATTTGGTTTAGGATGTCATCGAGTTTTAACATTTATATATCCCTGTAATTCTGACTTATTTTAACTATTTTACAGTAATTGTTTAAGTAATTTATCTGCAATTTTATGGGTATCAATAACCAATGTGCCGTTGGTAATAGCTTGTTTTATTTTATTAATTTTATCTATATCAATATCTTTATCGGTTGCATGCAACAGATTCATTGAGTTTTGAGTGATACTCACAGTAGCACTTGCATTAGTACTGTTTTTTGTTGGTACAGATGCTGTTTGGTTTTTTTGTTGTTCATTGACTACATCACGGTTAAGTAGTCCTGATATGGTTGTCACGGATTTTGTTGCATCAATACTCATAAAATACCTTTAATCAAATTGGCGATTTAAGTGATTTGTTTAGTTCTATTATCGGCAATAATCAAAAAATCATTAATATTATTTATTAAAAATGATGACTCCTTGGTGAGTCAATGAGCCTTCAACAATATGGTTAGTATTTAGTTTTACTCTAATCTTATCATTTAATACAGCATTGCTAAGTGTTTTACCGTTAGTTTCTATCATATAACCCTCACCATTAATTATCACTTTGATTATTTGTCCCGCTTTTACTAGCCAATTTTTTTGCAGCATTGTGGTTTTTATTGGTTCATCGAGATTAATTTTTCGTAAAGCTATATGATTAAGTGCGTCAGCTTCATTTAAAATGACAGCGGAAGGTAGCTTATCTAACCAACCTGATTGTGTACGTATGTGATCTTTGCTGATGACAGTACCTGCATTTATTGCTTGCTTAGCGACAATATAGTTACCCATTACAGCAACATTAATCTGGATAAATTTTTTTTTATTATCGCATTGCGCACCAATGGTCATGTTGCCCCACCGATTTTTTTTATTCAATAACGAAAGAGTTGGAGTATCGCAACTCAAGTGTGGTTTAGTTGTCAGGTAAGTAATCGAAATATCATCTACTTTATAACTAAATTGTTGAGAGATTAAATTAAGAATCTGCTTATCAAGAGCACTTGCCAAAACAGGATGCCAGCTAAATAGTATAAAAATAGCGAGTATCAATTTTACAATTTTAATCATATTTGTTTGTTTCAAATTATGCATAAACGGATTGTACTTTATGATTGTATGAAACAAATCTTGAAATAAGGGCAATTTTTATCGTTATTTGCTCAATGACTTTTTTTTTATTCGCTTAAAATCCTCATTATCAAAAAAAGTGAGATGATTTTATGTTTGATAAATTGGATGCATGGGTTAATTTTCACCAACAGGCATTAAATATACGTGAAATGCGACAAAATATATTAGCTGCAAATATTGCAAACAGCGATACGCCTAACTATCAGGCTCGAGATATTGATTTTAATGCTGAGTTAAGCAAGGCGCTTAATAATCAGAGTAATATTAATCACGTTGGACTCAATATTACCTCAAATCATCATATTCAGGTAAAAGCGTCAAATATACCTAATCAAAATGTACTTTATCGTATTCCTTACCAAGCGTCGGCTGATGGTAATACAGTAGAAATGGATCAAGAGCGTACTGCGTTTATTGACAATAGCATACATTACCAAAGCAATTTAACGTTTTTAGGTGAGCAATTTAAAAATATAATGTCGGTATTACAGAAAGGATAATAAGGATGAGTTTTTCTATTTTTGCCATTTCGGGGTCAGCATTAATGGCGCAAACCCAACGCATGAATGTCAGTGCCAGTAATTTAGCCAATGCCGATAGCGTAACAAGTACTTCTGGAGAAGCTTATCGAGCCAAGCAAGTTATTTTTCAAGTAGATGATAATGGTCAAACCAATTCAATTGCGGGCGTTAAAGTGTCGCAGGTAATTGAAGATCCCGCGCCAATGAATTTAGTTTATGAACCCAATCATCCACTGGCCGATGCTAAAGGTTATATTCAAAAACCGAATGTCGATATGGTTGCCGAAATGGTTAATACCATTTCAGCATCACGTAGTTATCAAGCAAATGTCGAAGTGATTAATACGGCAAAAAGTTTAATGCTAAAAACACTGACATTAGGCCAGTAATAAGGAGTGACTTATGGGAGTGACTAATGTTGCTGTTTCAGAATCATCAGGCGTAAAAAATCCGCAAACGATTCAAAAAAGTTCATCAGATGGTAATTCAAGTAGGGAGCTGCAAGATAATTTTTTAGCACTACTTATTGCTCAAATGAAAAACCAAGATCCGACCAATCCAATGGACAATAGCCAATTAACATCACAACTGGCACAAATTAACACCTTAGCAGGTATAGAAAGACTAAATACGACATTGGGAATGGTTTCAGGTCAGATCGATGACAGTTTATCGGTGAATGCTAGCAACATGATTGGTAAGGGGGTCATGGTGCCTGGCAATAAAATTTTAGTTGCTACCTCTGAACTAGAACGATCAGATGCAGAGAAAGAAACGGTTACCACACCATTTGGCTTTGAGTTAGTGCGAGATGCAGATTCAGTGATTATCACTATTCAAGATGCAAATGGTAATGTGGTGCGAGAAGTTGATTTAGGTGCCATCCCAGCTGGTGTGAGCTCTTTTACTTGGGATGGCATACTAAATGATGGCTCGATTGCACCTGACGGTAGTTATACCTTTTCAGTCAATGCAACTTCAGACGGGCAGAAAGTATCATCAACATCATTAGCTTATTCAGTGGTCTATGGTGTTATTAATAGTAAAGTTAATAATAAAGTATTACTCGATTTAGGAATACTCGGTTCAATTAGTATTGACGAAGTGCGTCAAATTCTTTAAAGGGGATAAGTTCAGATGGGATTTTCTCAAGCAGTGAGTGGCATGAATGCCGCATCAAAGCAGTTAGATGTGATTGGTAATAATATTGCCAACTCAGCAACGGTTGGCTTTAAAAGCGCCAGTATTTCATTTGCTGATATCTATGCCGGCTCAAAAGTTGGTATGGGGGTCAAAGTGGCTGCGGTTATGCAAAATTTTAATGATGGAACAGCAACAACCACAAACAATAGTCTAGATGTTGCTATCTCAGGTAATGGGTTTTTTCGTTTAGTGGATAGTAATGGGCAAGCTTTCTATACTCGTAACGGGCAATTTCAATTAGATGCTGAGCGAAATATTATTTCTGCTGATGGTCTTTATCTGACTGGTTATCTTGCAACTGGAACACCACCTCAAGTGCAGCAAGGTGCAGCACCGGGTCCATTAAAAATTTCGCAAGAAATGTTAAATGCATCAGCGACAACCAAGGCTTCTTTGCAAACAAACTTAAATGCCAATAGTAAAGTTCCTGCCAAACAACCGGTCAATGCCCTTGATGCAGATACATTTAATTATTCTACGACCATTACCACTTATGACTCGCTTGGTAATCAACGTAATATTCAGCTCTTTTATGTCAAAACGGGTGATAATCAATGGGATGTTCATTATCTTGATAGCAGTGACCCTAATGCAAGTTTACAAAAAGTGGGGCAAATGGAGTTTGATTCTTCCGGTAAATTAATTAGTGATCCTGAAATGACCATTAATATTAATGGCTTAAATGGATCTGCTGACAATACCTTTACTTTATCATTAGCCAATAGCTCTCAGCAAAATATGGGTAAAGAAGTAGGTAGTATTAAAACGCCAATTGTTAATGGTTATGCACCGGGTAATTTAGTGGGTTATAGCATTAATGATGATGGTTCTATTTATGGCGTTTATTCTAACCAACAAACGATGTTATTAGGTCAAATTGCCATGGCTGATTTTGCCAATGTTAACGGTCTAGAATCGGCAGGGAATAATAATTGGCGTTCGACAATTAAGTCTGGCACAGAAGTATTGGGTGTGGCAAATTCCGGTACATTTGGGGCATTAGCCAGTGGTGCACTTGAATCTTCAAATGTTGATATGAGCCAAGAGTTAGTGAATATGATTGTTGCTCAGCGCAATTACCAATCTAATTCGCAAACTATTAAAACGCAGGACCAAATTCTAAATACTTTAGTTAATTTGCGCTAATTTAAAGGTTATTTATGGATCGTGTTATTTATACAGCGATGTCGGCAGCAAGTCAGACGTTAAACCGGCAGTCAGTGACGACTAATAACCTAGCTAATGTCTCCACCGCAGGGTTTCGTGCCCAGCTAACGGCAATGAAAGCGGTTCCTATTGTGGGAACCAAGAATATGCCGACACGGACTATGGTAACAGCAACAACGCCTACTTTTGACTCAACCATGGGTGCATTTAACTACACGGGTAGAAATTTGGATGTTGCTTTGGCAGAAGATCACTGGTTGGCGGTGCAATTAGCGGATGGTAGCGAAGCTTACACGCGTAATGGTGCTATCCAAATTGACGAAAATGGTACGCTTAACATACAAGGCTATCCATTAATTGGTGATAGTGGTGTTTTGACTGTGCCTCAACGATCAAAAATCAGTATTAGTAGCGATGGAACACTTTCTGCATTGGGTGCTGGCAATAAACCAACTACCATTGCCCAAGTGGGTAAAATAAAAAAAGTGCATCTTGAGCGTAACGAGATTGTCCGTGGTGATAGTGGTTTTTTTCAACTAACAGACCAAGCACGTAATGAACGTGGTGCTGTCATGCCAGATAACCCTAAAGCAAAACTGATGTCAGGTGTATTAGAAGGGAGTAATGTAAATCCTGTCACTGCTATGGTGGATTTAATTAGCCATGCTCGCCAGTTTGAAATGCAGATGAAAGAAATTGTAACGGCAGATGAAAATGCACAAAAAGCTAACCAAATTTTGTCGCTGACTTAAATTTATCAATATATTAAGTAGGAAAGACTATGATTAAATCATTATGGATTGCCAAAACGGGCTTAACCGCACAACAAATGAATATGGATATCATTTCAAATAATTTAGCGAATGTGAGTACCAGTGGGTTTAAAAGACAAAGAGCGGTATTTGAAGATTTATTGTATCAAACGGTTCGTCAACCAGGCGCCCAGTCTTCTGAGCAAACGACATTACCGTCAGGCTTACAAATTGGTACTGGTGTTCGTCCTGTTGCAACAGAGCGAATTCATAGCCAAGGCAATTTAGAGGCAACAGATAACAGCAGTGATATTGCCATTAACGGGCAAGGTTTTTTCCAAGTTTTATTGCCCGATGGTACTCAAGCTTATACACGCAGCGGCGCTTTTCAAGTCAATCAAAATGGTCAATTAGTGACTGCGGCGGGATATGAAATTCAACCAGTCATTACTATTCCATCCAATGCAATCAAAATGACAGTCGCGCGTGATGGTGTAGTGAATGTGACATTAGCGAATCAATCAACACAAGTTCAAGTTGGTCAACTCACTTTACATACTTTTATTAACGATGCAGGTCTGGAAAGCATGGGCGAAAACCTTTATTTAGAAACCGAAAGTTCAGGCACACCGACCGAAAACACACCTGGATTAAATGGTGCAGGATTGCTATATCAAGGCTATACCGAAACGTCTAATGTCAATGTTGCTGAAGAACTGGTGAATATGATTCAAGTACAACGTGCTTACGAAATTAATAGCAAGGCGATTTCAACATCTGATCAAATGCTACAACGGTTAAATCAACTTTAAAATTGACAATATGATAAGTGTATTGAGATATTTTTATATTCCAATTGCCTTCTTTTTGTTTAGTTGTGCGCAATTACCCAAACAAGCTTTAGTTGAAGGTGAAACGAGCATTGTTCCGCAAATGCCAACAATTGTAAATACCAGCGGTTCTATTTATCAAGCCGCTCAGCCAAGCAGTTTTGGGTATCAACCCATGTTTGAAGATCGCCGTCCGCGTAATATTGGTGATGTATTAACCATTGTTTTACAAGAAAACGTTAGTGCCAGCAAAAGCTCATCTGTGAATGCAGGGCGTAATGGGTCGGTGAATTTAGGTATAAAAAAATTACCTACGTTTCTCGATGGGTTAGTTGGCAGGGGCAAAGCTGAAACAGATATTGCGGGTGGCAATGATTTTAAAGGTACGGGTGGTGCTAATGCTAAAAACACGTTTAGTGGTACTATCACAGTTACCGTTCAAGATGTCATGATTAATGGTAATTTAAAAGTGATTGGAGAAAAACAGATTGCGATTAATCAAGGCACCGAATTTATCCGCTTTTCAGGTGTGGTAAACCCAAGAACAATAAGCGGTAATAATACCGTTATTTCAACACAAGTTGCTGACGCTCGCATTGAATATGTCGGTAATGGGTATATTGACGAAGCACAAACAATGGGCTGGTTACAACGCCTATTTTTAAATCTTTCACCATTTTAACGAGTCTGATTATGATAAGAAAATTGCGCCGATTTTTTGGCTTTATCTTTATGATGATATTGGTTATACCTAATGGACATGCTGAACGTATCCGCGATTTAGTCACCATTCAAGGGGTAAGAGACAATGCTTTAGTTGGTTATGGTATTGTTGTTGGGCTGGATGGCACCGGCGATCAAACCTCACAAACACCGTTTACTATTCAAAGTATTACCAATATGTTATCGCAATTAGGTATCACTGTACCATCAGGCAGTAATATGCAATTAAAAAATGTTGCAGCAGTAATGGTAACCGCTAAATTACCCTCTTATTCGCGTGTAGGGCAACAACTTGATGTCGTTGTGTCTTCGCTAGGTAATGCAAAAAGTTTGCGTGGTGGCACATTAATCATGACACCACTAAAAGGTGTCGATAATCAAGTTTACGCTGTTGCTCAAGGCAATCTTTTTGTAGGTGGAATGGGCGCGAGTAGTAAAGGAAGTAGCGTCAGTGTTAATCAAACAGCGGGTGCAACCATTCCGAATGGCGCAACGATTGAACGTGAGTTAGCTACTCGTTTAGATGAACCAGATATTATCCATTTGCATCTTAACCAATTTGACTTTACTCGTGCTTTAAAAATCTCGGATGCGATTAATAAATTAGAAAAAAATAGTGCAGTAGCCTTGGATGGCACAACGGTTTCCTTAAAAATGCCAAAAGAAAGCCAAGCACGCGTACAGTTTTTATCTAAAATACAAAATTTAGAAATAGGTAGCACACCTATTTCTGCCAAAGTAGTTATTAATACGCGAACAGGCGTTGTTGTCATGAATCAAAAAGTGCAGCTCGATAATTGCTCTGTAGCGCATGGTAATTTATCTGTTGTGGTGAATAATAAATTAAATGTCAATCAACCTAATACACCGCTTGCTGGTGGTGCAACAGTGGTGACGCCAGATACGCAACTAAGTATTGAGCAAGAGGGTGGTGCGTTACATAATTTAGCCGCAGGGGCTGATTTAAAACATGTTATTAACTCTCTGAACTTATTAGGCGCAAATCCAACCGAATTAATGTCGATTCTTGAGGCACTAAAATCAGCTGGTTGTTTGCATGCAACGCTTGAAACTATTTAAAGAATATTGCTTATGAATACTAAAATTGGTCAATCATTCAACCGTTTTGCCTATGATTTATCGGGTCTTAACCAACTAAAGCGCAGTGCAGCGAATGGTTCATCTGAAAGCGTTAAACAAGTGGCTAAGGAATTTGAATCATTATTTATTAATATGATGATGCAATCAATGCGTAAGGCTGTACCTGAAAGCGGTTTATTTGGTCAGTCTGCTTCACAGCTATTTGCTTCAATGTTTGATCAACAAATTGCACAGCAGGCAGCGGGTAAAGGATTTGGATTAGCGCAGATGCTCACTAAGCAGTTAACTAATAAGGTTTCACCATCAATTAATATTAACTCACAAGCTAATTCATCACAGGCTAATTCAAATAAAACTGAGCAAAATCTTCATTTAGCTCAGTCTTTATTTAGTAATGCACCCTCTAATTTATCGCCTCAAGCTTTGGGGCAAATGCTTTATCAAAACCATAAAGCAAATCAGACCACAAATCAAACCAATCCAACTAATCAATTATCGTTAAAAAAACCGATAAACGAAGGTAAAGATGAGCATATCGTTAAATTTGTAAAAGACTGGTTAGAGCCAGCCAAGCAGGCAGCTAAACATTCAGGTATTCCTTATGAAGTGATTATTGCTCAAGCCGCATTAGAAACAGGGTGGGGACAAAAGCAGATCAAAACCGCTAATAATCAAGTAAGCCATAATTATTTTGGTATTAAAGCGAATGCATCATGGCATGGGGATTGTGCTCGTTCAACTACGCAGGAATTTATTAATAACAAAATGATGAAAATTGCTGATAATTTTAGAGTCTATAATAGTAAACAACATGCGTTAACCGACTATCTCAATTTATTAACCAAAAATCCACGCTATCGTGCTGTAGTTAATGCACCTGATGCCAGAACAGCCGCCAAAGAATTACAAGCTGCAAATTATGCAACCGATCCAAATTATAGTGACAAACTGATTCAAATCATTGGTCGTATCGAAAAAATTGCCCAAAATCATCAACCAACAATGGTATCAGGGTTTAGGCAAATTGCGTTTAATTGATGATAGGATGACTAGATATTAAATACCACGCAAAATATATTCCTATTTAAACACCGCACGACCAAACTGTAATCAAAATTCACCAAATTCTATAGAGCTTTTTATTGTATTTAGCTCAGTAGTCATTAATATGCCTGATAGGATTTGATTTTCTTAGCAAAAATATTCTAAAAATTGATTTTAAAACAAGCAACTATGGATTCAATCAGAGAAAAGTAATAAAAAATTGTTCAGAAATGGTGTTGATTTATTGATTTTTTTTGTGGTGTTTTAGGGGGGGGATACACTTAAATTGATGGCTTATATTGCATAATGGCATTGTTTTTTGAAACTTTTTAGCAAAAATAAAAAAGGAGGGATAAGCCTCCTTTGGATAGGATGAATAGTTTGAGTCGATTCACGACTTAGGGTAAAAATAACATTGCTTAAGTAAAATTAGGTTACAAAATTTTATTTCATTTGAAACAGTGACATATTTTGCATCGTCATAAAGGTATATTGTGCAGCTTGCAAATTAGCTTGTAGCATCACATATTCAGAAATTGCTTCGTACCAATCAACATCTTCAAGCTGACTGATTTGAGTTTGATATTCAATATCTAATGTTTTACCAAGTGCTAATAACCTATCAATTTCAGACAATACAGAACCACCCTCTGCTCTGAGTGTTGAAATATTATTAAAAGAATTGTCTATGCCGTGACGAGCTTTTGATAATCCCGCTCTAAATTGTGCAACGGTATCTTCGTTATCGTAATCTAGATCTATTTTTAACGCTTCAATCGCATAATCAATACTGGCAAAAATGTTACTTTCTGCTGGTGAACCATCAGATTCTTTAACATTTGAGCCTGTCATAAATACTTGAATGCCGGTAAAACTCAGTGAAACTTCGCGCGAGTCATCAATCAAAACATTTACCGATGTTGTGCTGCCAACGTAACTCACTTCGCCAGATTCGTTCATAACAAAAGGGGGTGTATCGTTTTTCTTACCTGCAAAAAGATAGTTACCGTTAGTATCTTTTGCGTTGGCTAATGATAAAAGTTGATCTTTTAAACCTTGTAATTTATTAGCAAGATCGAGTCGATTTTCTTCATTTAAGGTTTCATTTGAGGCATAGACCAATGTTTCTTGAATGGTTTGGATAACGGTATTGGCCTCCGCTAAGATAGTATCTTGGCGGCTCAGTAGTTTATCGGCACTTTCGCGTGTCGCTTGAAATTGTTCGTTTTGTGCTTGTGCTTGTTTTATTATTAATGATTGTGATGCGCCCATTGGATCATCAGAAGGCGATAAAATCTTTTTGCCAGTCGCTAAATGTAACCCTGATTTTTGCCATTTGCTATTGGTATTTAAAATACCTTGCAAGTTTTTTTGATAGAGTGAGTTTGTGCTAAGGCGCATTTTTTATCCTTTTATCATTTAGTTAAACCTAAAATGGTATCAAATAGTGTTGTGGCTGCATCAATCACTTTTGCATTAGCTTGGTAATACTGCATATAGACCTGCATAGAGATATATTCTTCTTCAATATTCACGCCGGATATTGATTGATTTTGTTCATAAATTTGTTGGGTAATATTTTTGCTTGATTGAGCCGAAATTTTGGCCGTTTGAGTCTCACTACCAATGTAGCTAACTAAACTGGTGTAAGCACTTTTTAACGTTGTTGTGCCATTAACAAGTTTTTCATGTTGGATTGATAATAACTTAGCTACGTTACGATTATCGCCAGCACCATTTTCTTCATCATTAATACCCGTTGCTAATTTATTCACATCTTTTACTTGCAATTGTAATGACGAGGCAATATCAGCAACAGGTTTGATGATAAACGAGTCCCCACTAACGGCATTACCGTTTATTTCGATAGCCAGCCCGTCAAAAATTAGTTTACCATCTTCGATTTGTGGAGTGATTTGCTGACGATCTGATAATCGTGTGACAACCCAATTGTTACCATTAAATTCAATTTTATAATCAGAAGCTTTTACTTCAGTCACAGCGTTAAACTCGATTTTAGCCGAAGCGTTGCCTTGGTTTTTCGTATTTGTGATACAACTAGGATGATTGTAATCAAATAACTTTTCACCCTGATTACCATTAATATCAACACCAGACATATGCACTTCATTAAAACGCTCAGCTAAATTTAGCGCAATTAACCCTAATTGATTGCGCGCTTCGGTTAGTGGTCCTTCACGAAAGGTTAATAATCCATTCAATGAGCCTGATGTAATATTTTGGCTGGTAAGTTCTTGTGTTGCACCTGAATGATGCGTATAAATAATGGTATTTAATGAAGGATCGTCTGCTGAAGGTTGTACCGATAATAAGTTAATCGAAGAACCTTGAACTAAATTTAAACCATTTGCCAGTGAAAGATTATATTGTCCATTTTGCTCAGTAACGGTAATGCCAATGATTTCGCTTAATTCATTAACCAATTGATCGCGTTGGTCTAGTAATGCATTAGGTACAAGTCCATTACCTGCTGACTGTAGTTGTGAGATTTTTTGATTCAGTTCAGCAATTTGTTGAGTATAAGTATTTACCTTCTCAACATTACTGCTTAATTCGTTATTTATATTGGCAATTTGATTTTTTAAATTTGTTTCTGTTTTATTAAATTGATTTGTTAACGAAGTGAGATCACTAATGACGGTTTGTTTGGTTGAGGCATCACCCGCATTTGCAGCAAGTTTATTTAAACTCGCAAAAAGATTGTTAAGTTGTGATGAAATACTATTATCATTTTCTGCTAATAAATTATCGACTTTGGATAACTCACCGTAATAAGATTTAATAGAACCATTTTGTGATTGTGATTGGCGTAGTTGACCAACAACAAAATGGTTAAAGGCACGATTAACGGAAGATACACAAACGCCATTGCCCACAAAGCCAAAACTATGTTGAGTTCCATTGGCTTGGCGTAGAATTTGCTGTTGACGATTGTAACCTGTTGTATGCGCATTGCTGATATTATTGCTAATTACATTAAGCATATTTTGTGCTGCATTTAATCCACTAATACCTGTGTTCATTAATGAATTTGCCATAAAAACCCCTCAATATAGTTTTAGTTAATAACATCAATTAAAAAAGTAAGTTATTTTTATATCGTCTTCATTTTTGAAAACTTTAATAATTTTTGTGACAATTGGGAAAATTTTTTAATTTGAGTCCTCAAAAATGATATAACGTCTCTTTATAAGCCATGTTATTTAATTGTTTATTCAGATTTAATTTGTTGTGATTGCCTTAAAAAATTGATGCCGGTCATGTTATTTTCTTCTTCAATATACTGTTGTGCGGTTTTATTCAAAATTAAAATACTAATCCGGCGATTCGCATCTTTACTATAGTTAGCATTATTTAGACTAACGGTGTCAGCTAATGCAATAATACGAATAATCTTACTTGAATCTAATCCGCCAGCAATGAGCTCTCTCCTTGATGCATTGGCTCTATCGGCAGATAATTCCCAATTACTATATCCTCGATCGCCCGTTGTATATTGGCGTTCATCCGTATGGCCTGACAATGTGATTTTATTGGGTAATGAATTGATAATTGGCGCTAATGTATGCAAAATTTCTTGCATATTGGGATCAATCGTTGTGCTACCAACATCGAACATGGGTTTATCATCGGAGGCTAAAATTTGAATCCGTAACCCCATTTCCGTTAATTCAATAATAAGATTAGGTGCTAGTTTTTTAAGGCGGTCATCAATTTCGAAAGTTTCATAAATCTTACGTGCTGCCTCAATCATTTGTAATCTTTCAAGTTGTTGTTTTTCGAATTCATCTTTTGATGAATTTAAAACATGACTTTTTTCTTCGCCAAGTTGTTTGCTAACATCATCACCGCCACCAGGAATGGGGCTTTCACTATCACTAATGTTTTTACCACCATTGTAGCCAAGAATTAAGGGAGTTCTAAAGTACTCAGCAATGCCTTTCAACTCTTGAGGTGTCGATGTCGAAATTAACCACATGACTAAAAATAGTGCCATCATCGCAGTCATAAAGTCGGCGTAAGCGATTTTCCACGAGCCACCATGATGCCCACCACCATGCCCCGATTTTTTTTTGACAATTACTCTTATAGATTTATCTTTCATTATTCGCTATTTGAATTCGTATTTTTATCTTTAACTTCTTGTATGTACTGTTCTAATTCAAAGAATGACGGTCTTTCGTGCGAGAAGAGCGTTTTTCGGCCAAATTCAATACAAATTTGCGGAGCATAATCATGCATACTGGCGATAAGAATCACTTTTGTGCACTCTAATATTTTGACCATATCGGCGTTTCTTTGCTTCAATAAAGACGCTAATGGTGAAACAAAGCCATAGGCAAGTAAGATACCTAAAAAAGTTCCGACCATAGCATGGGCAATAAGTTCACCAAGTTCACTTGCTGGTCTATCTGCTTGTGCAAGTGTATTAATTACGCCCATTACAGCTGCAACAATCCCAAATGCTGGTAAGCCATCACCAATACCTGAAATGGCATCTACAGGCTTTTCAAGTTCATGGACAAATGTTTCAATTTCTTCACTCATTAGTGTTTCGATTTCAAATACATCCATATTGCCACTAATCATCAGTCGTAAGTAATCAGTAATAAAATCGCAGATTCTAGGGTTATTTAAAATAAGCGGGTACTGCTTAAATAAGTCACTTTCATGTGGATTATCAATATCGGCTTCAATGGATAGCCCCCCATTTTGCCGAATCTTCGTCAAAATGCTATACATTAAATTAATCAGTGTTAGATATAAGTTTTTATTATATTTAGATGTTTTAAATAGTTGCCCTAAAGATTTAAGCGTTGCTTTTATTGTTTTTTGTTCATTACTGACAATAAAAGCGCCAATCGCAGCGCCACCAATAATCAACAATTCAAGTGGTTGAAATAGTACGGCTAAATAGCCCCCGCTTAGTACATAACCAAGTAGCGCCGAGGCGATAACGACAATATACCCTATAATGATTAGCATTGACTTTCTTCTTTCTCCATGAAATAACAGTAAACTTGCTGAAATATTTCTAATTTTTTATTTACGCAGTTATGCGTGTGACAACGGGTGAATTAAAATTGCTTAACGTTGATAACACTTTTAGGCATTTTTCGTTATTTTCTTTTAGTGTTTTATTATTTTTATCCGCTCTTGACGGTGGTTGGCATAAACTGCAAGTAAACGTGTTTTGTGGGTGATAAGCGTGCGTAATAAAAAGCCCACCACATGCTGTACAATATGATTGTTGCATGATATTTTTTTCGACAAATTTGACTAAGATCCAAGCTCTGGTTAACCCTAAAACAGGTTCATCTTTATGTGAAACTTGGCATTGTTCTAAATAGAGTTGATAGGCTTTTAAAATAGTTTGAATGCAAGACTTCAAGCCATTTTTAACTAAAAAAGAGTAAGCGTTATAAAAAATACTGGCATGGATATTCGGTTCCCATGTCATAAACCACGAGGTTGAAAAAGGCAATAAACCTTTAGGTGGCGGGCAACCTTGAATCTCTTTATAAAGTTTTATAAGTTTATTCCTGCTTAAATTAGTTTCACTTTCTAGCATTTGAATTCTTCCGCCAAGGGAAATTAATTTGATAGCAAGTTGGGTTTCCTCATGTTTTTGAATAATACTTGTACCTGACATCTTGATTCCTTAGCTATTTATTGATTGAATCTAATAGCAAACTTGATAAAAGAATGCCTGTATGCATCTGTTTGATATCGCCAACGCGTGATTCTTCTGTGAGTTTTTTCATCATTTCTGCATTTTCGAATCGTAGCTGAAATGTCAATTGATTGGTTTCTGATAAAACCAACATTTGCGAGGTACTTAAACAACTCAGAATATCGGCCGTTTCTTCATCAATACCCAATCGATACATTGCCATAACTTTATCTTTTTCAAGCATTCGCTGGCTTAACAGCAGTGTTGACAGATTTAAATGATGTATACATTTAAGAATATCGTCATCTAGTACATTTCCCAATTTAGCCACCAATCTATATATATATATTGTTCGCACAAAAAAACGAGCAATCAGTAAAATTAAAGTTAAATATTTTTTTATGTGCGTAAAGTTACATTTTTAAACGCGAAAGGTCAATAAAAAAATTATTTCAATTTATTTTCGATTGATTACGGTTTATTTAACTTTTTTATTATTTCTAAAAAATAATTTTACTTCGTATTCGCTTTATTGCTTGGCTATGTAATTGGCTTACTCTTGATTCACTAATATCCATGACTTTACCAATCTCTTTTAAATTGAGATCTTCTTGGTAATAAAGTGATAAAACAAGTTTTTCTTTTTCTGGCAAATTTTCAATTTGTTGAATAACGATATCGCGAATTTCTTCATCAATTATTGCTGAAAAAGGATTATTATCTTCTTCATATTCAATAATGGCATCAATGTTATCTCCCAAGTTTTTATAGATTTCATCATATGAGCATATTTGGCTACTATTTGAATCTAATAAAATTTTACGGTATTCATGAATAGATAATTTTAAATATTGGGCAATTTGATAATCGTTAGGTGCTGTACCTAGTTTTTGTTCTAACTCATTCATTGCGGTAGTGACATCTTTGATTTTTTTACGCGTTTGTCTTGGTAACCAATCACGGCTGCGTAGTTCATCAAGCATTGCACCTTTTATTCTTGGTATAGCAAAAGTAGCAAAAGTATTACCTTGAGAAATGTCAAAACGTTTGATTGTGTCTAATAAACCGATGTAGCCAACTTGTAACAAATCATCAAACTCAACTGCTGTGGGTAAACGCACGGCTAATTTTAAAGCTTCATTACGAACCAAATGAATATATTGTTTCCAGTCGATTTGGTTTATTACACCCTGTGAGTTATATAAGCTATCACCCATTTTTTGAACCAATGTTAAAAAAAATGCTTAACAGTATTATGACGATAGTTGATGAATTTAATGGGCAGAATAAAGGGATAAAAAATAGCTAATTATAATGATTAGTCATAACAGTATGATAAAAATACTGTTATGACTAAGAGACTAAGTTAGAATGATCAAAAATAGATAATCAAAATTACTGTAATAAAGAAAGTACAGATTGTGGTACTTGGTTAGCTTGTGCTAATACTGAAGTACCTGCTTGTTGTAAGATTTGACCACGAGTCATGTTTGATACTTCTGTTGCATAATCCGCATCTTCAATTCGGCTACGTGCAGAACTTAAGTTATTTACAGTATTGTTGATATTAGTAACAGTTGATTCGAAACGGTTTTGTACCGCACCAAGTTGTCCTCGTAATGCATCAATTTTTGATAATGCAGTATCAATTGTTTTTAATGGATCTTCTGTTGGTGCATCTGATACATTAAATGCATTTAAACCAAGCTCAGTGCTATCGATTTTTTTTAAATTGATTTCAATTGTTTCACCGTCATTTGCACCTACTTGAATTTTAAGAGTTTTATCTGCAGATAAAACTTTAGAGCCATTGAAATCAGTTTGTTTAGACACACGGTCGATTTCATCTAAACGTTGATCGATTTCGTTTTGAATTGATACTAGATCGCTTTCAGAGTTAGTACCATTTGCTGCTTGAACGGTTAATTCACGAATACGTTGTACGTTATTGTTGATTTCATTTAACGCACCTTCAGTTGTTTGTGCAAGTGAAATACCATCATTTGCATTACGAGCAGCTTGAGTTAAACCTTTGATGTTTGATGAAAAACGGTTAGCGATAGCTTGACCTGCTGCATCGTCTTTTGCGCTATTAATACGCATGCCTGATGAAAGACGCTCGATAGATGTGCTAAGAACGCTTTGAGAATTGTTAAGGTTGTTTCTTGCCATTAAAGACATAGTATTAGTATTAATTACTTGTGCCATTTTTATCTCCGTTAATATGAATATTGAAATCAACGATATATCGAAATTTAATTCAATATCTTTGCTGATGAATAACTTATCGGTAATAAAATTGGGATCTTTAATTTTTTTAATGATTCTCTTTTTGTAAACAGCAAATTTAATCCAGAATATAATTGATATTAATAAATAAATCATATAATTAACTTATTTTAAAATAAATTTTTAATGATGATTTTTTGTTCGCAAAACCACAGACACCTTTATCTATTAAATAAAAATTCTGTTAACGACTAAATTTTTGAAAAAATTAGCCGATATAAAAAATATTGAATAATTGTGATAGGCAGATGAAATCATGGCAATGAGCGCATTGGGAATCGGTTCGGGGATCGATCTTGGTGAAATTTTAAATCAATTAGAAGCGGCAGAAAAAACACGCTTAACACCAATCACTACACAACAAAAAGCGATTAATGCCAAAATTAGTGGTTTTGGTAAGTTAAAAAGTGCATTAACAACGTTTAATACAGCAACGGCAAAACTCCAAAAAAAAGAGTTATTTCAAAGCCGTATAGCGACAGGTAATAACGATTATTTTTCAGTAAAGACAAATAGCAAAGCGGTGTTAGGTGATTATGCGGTTACTGTTGATCAATTAGCAACTTCTCATCGTATTGCCACATCGGCAATCAATGATAAAAGTGCTCAATTGGGTAATGACAATGAAACTCGCACGATTACCATTGAGCAAGCCAATGGTAATAAACTGAATGTGACTTTATCTAAAGATGAAACATCTTTAGAATCAATAGCAAATGCTATTAACAATGCTCAAGTGGTTAATGAGGATGGCACAACAAGTCCTTCGACAATGAATGCGGCGATTGTTCGTTCGGGGACCGATGGCTATCAATTAGTGATTACGTCGAAAGAAACGGGGGAACAACAAGCCATTACCTCTATTTCATCCGATGATGATAAGTTAAACAATATTATTGGATTTGACATTAATCAGGCGAGCAATAGTCCTATGGCTGAAGTTGCAAAAGCGCAAGATGCCAAGTTTTCGTTTAATGGTATTGCGATAACTAGCGCTTCAAATACCGTTAAAGATGTAATAGATGGCGTTGATATTACGTTAAAAGAGATTACGACAACCAGCCAAAACCTGACTATAAGTGCAGATAACGAAAAAACAGAAGAAGCCATTAAAGAATGGGTCGAAGCATTTAATCAATTACAGTCAACAATATCAACGTTAACTAAATTCACCACAGAAGATAAAAATTCAAAGGAATTAAATAGTAGTAATGGTCCACTTGTTGGTGATGCGACATTACGCAATATTGACCAAAGTATCCGTTCTATCTTTGCCAAAGGACAATCGGGTGAATATTCGGTATTGGCTCAAATCGGTATTAATATGGACAAGAATGGCACGTTAACGATCAAAGAAAATGAGCTAAAAAAAGCACTGAATGAAAATAGTGATGCAGTGGCAACACTGTTTACAGGTGATGGCAAAAACACAGGGATTGCCAATGAGGTTTTTGCCAAAGTCAGTGGATTTATTGATAGTGATGGTATGATTGATTCGGCAACTAATGGGTTAAATACCACATTAAAATCATTAGATAAACGCCATGAACAAGTGAGTAATTCTATCGAACAAACCATTGAACGTTACCGAGTTCAATTTACCCAATTGGATATTTTAATTAACTCGTTAAATAGCATGAGTAATTATTTAACTACCCAATTTGATATGATGGCAAACTTAAAAAAATAGAGGGAAGTAATGTACAAATTAGGTTCTAAAGCCTATGAGCAAGTGAATTTAGAAACCCGTGTTAATCAGGCATCCCCTCATCAATTAATCGTTTTATTATTTGATGGTGCACTTAATGCAATTAAATTGGCTAACTTGTATATCGAAAAGGGCAATATTGTAGGTAAAGGTAACGCGATTTCTAAAGCGATTAATATTGTTGATAATGGGCTTAAAAGTTGCTTAGATTTAGAAAAAGGTGGTGAAATTGCTGAAAATTTAGATCGTCTATATCGGTATATTAGCCAACAGTTAGTTCTAGCCAATTTACATAATGATAAAGAAAAATTACAAACCTGTTTCGATTTATTAAATAATATTGCCGAATCTTGGCGTGAAATTGCAAAATAAAAAAGGATGATTATGCAAGGAAATAACTTATTAGAACAATACGAACAATTTAATTATGTTGTTGAACAAATGTTGATAAATGCCCAGAATGAAAACTGGGATTTATTGTTGAGTTGGCAGGCGAAATACCATCAATTATCGAAAGGTATTATGTTGGTTGATGATTTTTCGAAAATTGAAAACATGCCATTGCAACATCAAGACATGATTCGAATGTATATCAAAAATATACTTAGCTATCAGCAGCAGTTAACCCAATTAATGATTACTCGCCATTCTCAGCTTAGAGAATTGATTGGCAAGCATGCCGATTATCAAACTAAAATCGGTAGCTATCAAAAAATTGCCTGTTTAATGTAAGTTTGTAGATGCCTTGCTTGAATCTTATTCATCGATAGGAACCAAGCAAGCATCTCGTTAAACAGCCTTAATCAATATCGCGATTTAAAATAATTAACTCTTTGTTTTTTGTGTTATTGTCTTCTTCTTTTCCGTAAAAAACAACAGTATAATTGGCATCTTTGGTTTTGACGATCTCACTAATGATTAATTCTTTTGTGGATAATTTAAACACTTCTTTTGAGTATAGGTTTATATAGCAACCTACGGTTTCCTGAGAAAAGGCTTCGATCACCTGATTATTTTGAATTGTAATCCACCCATTGCCGATTTCATCTGTGAATCGCATAACAAACGTTTCTGCGGCGATTTTTATCGGTTCCCAAATAGAATAAATTTGTCTTTCCATATCGAGCAATAGATTTTGTTCGATTTCTCCGTTGGGTAAAACATTGATTAAATAAAACTTACCTTTTTCATCAATATTTAAAATACTTGATGTATTAGAAAAGCTTAAATTCAATACGCAAGTTAGATAAAAACGCTTTCCTGTGTTGATATTTCTTGACTGTAAAACGTTCCCCATCTCATCAACTTGGCGATGTAACCAACCATTGTCAACACAAGCAAGTAGATGAAGATTGTGCAAAGAATCAATAAATAATTTGTTATGTTTTGGAAGCGGAATTTTATTGGTATAGGTTTTTTTTATATCATCATTTTTAAATGCAACTGCAATCAATTTATCTGGTTTTGTTTCTGAAAAAATATCAACATAATGGAAAATAGAAAAATCATGACATATTCCCTTAAAATCGCCGACAATAGGGCGTTTGGGCTTTGGATAGGTGATATTTTCTCTATCAAATAATGGGAGCATAATTTCTAAATCTTTATCTGGATGGTACACAGTAATAGACACATAATCCTTACCAGTAGGGCTGACAAAAAAATCGGGTAGAATTCCATCAGACTCATAATAATAATGAGTATTTTTCTTATCGAGTTCAATAACAACATATATAACCTTATAATCATCCCCGTTTTGTGGATAAAAATTAGCAGCAATAACAAGCTTTTCTTGATAACAAATTGCCCTTGTAGTAGAAAAACCATCAAGCGATGTCAGAACAATCAGTTGTCCTAACGTTGGGTAGTCGAGATGCTGTTCATTTAAGGCTATATTGGCTTTTTTTAGTGTTATCATTTTGGATCCTTAATGTATTTTATTCGTTATTTTTTACTAAATGGTGATAGTTATATTGCTATTTTCTCAAAATCATACTGTAAAAGTTGTTATGACATACAATGTGCTTGTACTGGTGCTTCGTATCTTTCACAATAAGCTGCTCCCTTGGCATAAAGAACAATGTAATGATTGGTTCCAGCATATTCGCAGACTAAATACGGCTTTATTTGTGGGGTAAGTTCCCATATTACTTTTTCTTTTTTAAATTCGGGCACTAAATCTACTTTATTACAGATTGGACCATCAAATAGTTTGGCATTATCAAGCTGGTAAACGTGGTGTCCATCAGAAAAAGTTGCAGGGCAACTCACAACAGGGGATTGAGCATGGCAATTGATTGATACTATGCTAAGTAATAGGCTAGTTAATAATATTATTTTTTTGAATGTTATCACTTTGAATCCTTTATGTATTTCATTGATTGTTTTTTTATTAAATGATGGCATTATGTCGTTATTGTTTTAAATAGTATAGTAAAAATGGTAAAGTTTTTTGAGCCATCAGTTGATAACGAAAATAATATATTTAGCAGTACAACAAGCATCAAAAATATGAGTGATGCTTATTTTAAAATTGAATGGTGTGGTGAGTTGATTATCGCATTTAGACTAAAATTAATGGTTATCTGTAAAAGTAAAATGCAAAATTTAGGATATGGTAATTATATTTGATGTCATTAATTAGACATTCATATTCATAATTTCTTGATAAGCAGCAACCAGTTTATTGCGCACTTGAATACCAAACTGTAATGAAACCGATGATTTTTGCATATTAACCATAACCTCATTCAATGAAATATTCGCCTCTCCCATTTCAAAAGCTTTGGCTTCATTATTTGCCTGTATTTGTAGTTGGCTGATGTTATCTAAAGCGGTTTTTAATTCTGCAACAAAGTTTTTATCTGCAAAATGCGTTTTTGGAGATATTGACGTTGATTCATTTAAATTAGTGAATTCAATTGGATTGAATGTGTTGATTGTATTCATTTTGATAACTGCTTTTTAGCTCTTTTGTTACTGTATGGCTAAATTTAACATATAAATAAAAAACCAAAGGGTTTAAGTAAGGGAAAAACTGCACGCTTTTCTCGCCATTGAATTTTTCAAATATATGGATAATAAACTACAGAGTTAATCTAAATAGTTTAGAGTCAGGATGCTATGGCTAGCGAAGCAGTCAATAATAAAGGTGAATCAATCTTAAATAAGTTGCCTTTTGTCAATCAACTAAAACAAAACACCAAAATGGCATTGTTAATTGCCGGTGTAATTACAATAGCGATTATTAGTTTCATCTATTTATGGGCTAAAGATGAGTCTTATAGTGTTTTGTTTAGTAATTTAAATGATAAAGATGGTGGCGAAATTATTAGCCAGCTTGATAAGATGAATATTCCTTATCAATTTTCATCTTCTGGCTCAGCTATTTTAATTCCACAAGATAAAGTTTACGATACCCGATTACGTATTGCACAACAAGGTTTACCTAAAGGTGGATCCGTTGGTTTTGAATTGCTCGATAAAGAAAGTTTTGGTATGAGCCAATTCAATGAACAAATCAATTATCAGCGGGCTTTAGAAGGGGAATTATCTCGAACCATATCCATCATCAGTAGTATTAATGATGCCAGAGTGCACTTGGCAATGCCTAAGCCATCTTTATTTGTCAGGGAAAGAAAATCCCCTTCAGCATCGGTGGCATTAACGTTATTACCTGGTCGCTCATTATCACAAGGCCAAATTGATGCCATTATCCATTTAATTTCAAGTAGTGTGCCAGAATTACATGCAGATAAAGTGACCATTATTGATCAGCATGGTCACCTATTAACCGGAGAAGGCTACCGAGATAGAAATACCAATGTGGCTCAACTCGAATTTAGTGAGCGAATTGAAAATAGTGTTCGTGAGCGAGTAGAAAAAATCATTATCCCAATTTTGGGTAAACAGAATGTTAAGGTACAAGTTAATGCCGATGTTGATTTTAGCCGACAAGAATCGACTTCAGAAACTTATGATCCAAATAGCGATATTGCCAATCAAACTATTCGCAGTAAGCAACAAGTCGAAAATCGCCAATCCGCTAAAAGTTATGCTATAGGTGGGGTGCCTGGGGCATTATCGAATCAACCTGTACCGACATCTAGCGCACCGATTGATGAAAAAGATGAATCGCCTGAAAAAAACGATAAACAAGCATCTTATAACTTACAATCAAATAATACCGTTAATTTTGAAGTCAATAGACAAGTGATACGCAGTCAAATACCTGAAGGTCGGATTAAACGTTTATCGGTTGCTGTTTTGGTTAATTATAAATTTGTTACAGCTGAGTCAGACAATGCTAAATCTGAAGAAGATGACAGCCCGTCACCTTCTATAACAGAACAATGGGTCAAGCTAGATAATGATGAACTTCAAAATATTGAAGCACTCGCGCGTCAGGCAATGGGCTTTTCTGATTTACGTGGCGATACATTAACTGTTGCGAATTTGAAATTTTCCGATCAAGCACTTGATGACAATGACGAGATCGCATTTTGGAAAACTAATGAATTTTATGATTCTGTTAAAACAGGGATTAAATATCTCATTTATATTCTCATTATCTGGATTATGTGGCGCAAGGTATTACGTTCATTATGGTTGAAATTACAACGTCAATTCTTGATCGGAAAAGAGGAATCATTGAATCCTAAATCAACAGTAGAAGAAAAGTTAGATTATAAAGCACACAGTAAACAACAGCACAAAATATTTGAAGATAATATGCAACAACAACAGCACATACGCAAAATAGTTGAGAAAGAACCTCGTGTCATGGCATTAATTATTCGTAGTTGGATCAATAAAGAGGAAGCTAAACAATGATTTTAAGTGAATCTCAAAAAGTCGCTGCGATTTTAATGGTGTTAGGTGAAGGGCTTGCAGCACAGGTCATGCAACATCTTAGTCAAAAAGAAGTGCAACAAATTAGTAGCGCTATGATGTCATTACCTCAGTTTTCACAAGAACAATTGAAAGGCATACTTAACGAATGCCAAGTTGCTCTTGAAGAATGTGCGGTTTTAAATACCGATCCAAATGGCTATTTACGTTCAATATTAGGGCGCTCATTAGGTGCTGAGAAAGCTGAACGTTTACTTGATGAACTATTATCGACTGATCAAGAAGAAGCGACCGATGGTCTTGAAATGCTCAACTATGTTGATGCGACAAGAGCAGTTGATCTGGTCAAAAAAGAGCATCCGCAAATCATTGCGACTATTTTAGTTCATCTAAATCGTGATTTAGCAGCAGAAATTTTAAATCTGTTTGATGATGAATTGCGTAACGATGTTATGTTACGTATTGCGACTTTTGGTGGGGTTGAGCCTTCTGCGCTGCAATTACTCTCATCCTCATTATCGACATTATTACATGGTCAAAATATCAAACTGAATAATCTTGGTGGAATACGTACTGCGGCAGAAATTATTAACTTAATGAAAACACAACAAGAAGAGCAGGTTATCAATGCATTGCGTGATTATGATGGAGAGTTAACGCAAAAAATTATTGATGAAATGTTCTTGTTTGAAAATCTTGTTGAAGTGGATGATAGAAGTATCCAACGCTTACTTAAAGAAGTCGATAATGAAATATTGATTATTGCATTGAAAGGGGCATCAGTTGAATTACGTGACAAACTATTGAAAAATATGTCACAGCGAGCTGCATCTATTTTACGTGAAGATTTAGAAAATAGGCCGCCTGTACGTTTATCTCAAGTAGAAACCGAACAGAAGAAAATTCTGGCTATTGCTCGTCGATTAGCTGAAAGCGGTGAAATGATTCTAACTAGCGGTGATGATGAATATGTATAATCAGCCCGATAGATTAAATTGGGAACCATTAAGCTTTCGCGATTTAGCATCATCTAAGCTATCAGAATTAAGCAAAAGCAATGAGATTGAGCAACTAGAGGTTAGTGAACCAGCGTCTGCTCCTGATTTTGAGCATGAACCCATTGAGCCTAACGAGATCGAACAAACATTGGAGCAGTTAAAGCAGGAGATTGAAGCTAAAGCCTACCAAGAAGGGTTTAATTTAGGTCGATCTGAAGGCTTTGAAGAAGGTAAACAAGCTGGCTATGAACAAGGATATCGCCTTGGACAACAAGAGGGACGTGAACAGATTGAACAGCAGCTTAATGATGAAAAACGCAAAACAGTTCATGCTATAACTGATTTAGTCAGTAACTTTCAACAATCAATTAATGATATTGATGAGTTAATTGTGCCTAAATTGTTTGATTTGGCGTTAATTGCGGCACAAAAAACAGTAGGCAGCATGGCTAAAGTAAAACAAAAGCAGTTAATCCATACCATACAAACATTAGTTGAGCAGTGTCCACTTTTATCAGAACCGATATCGTTACATCTTAATCCTACTGATTTGCAATGGTTAGAACCCCTATTTAATGAAGAAAATCAGAAAGAACAATGGCAATTGATTGCCGATCCTAACATTGAAATAGGCAGTTGCAAAATTATAACCGATACTAATGAAATTGATGCCAATATCAATGACCACTGGCAAATAATATCTGATAGCCTAAAAGAGGATGATTATTAACGTGAAATATTCTTCACAATGGCTAAGTAAAATTGACCAAGCTACACAACAACTTGAATCACTATCGTTAATTCGCCAATACGGACGCTTAGTTAAAGCATCAGGATTGGTGCTTGAAGCAGTTGGATTAAAATTACCTTTGGGATCTAATTGCTTGGTTGAACGACAAACCAATGGTCAAACGGAGCCAGTTGAATGCGAAGTAGTTGGCTTTAATGATAAAACACTTTACTTAATGCCGTTTGAATCAACGGACGGTATTTTATTAGGCGCACGCGTCTATACTAAGCAATATAATCTAACACACTTTAGTCATAAAGTCTTACCAATGGGAATGGCTTTATTAGGTCGAGTGGTTGATGCTATGGGGAAACCTTTAGATGGTAAACCGTTACCTGAGCAGGTTGAGTTTGAAGGATTATCTCATAAAGCGATTAACCCATTACAACGCACCCCTGTTCATCAGGTACTTGATGTTGGTGTCAGAGCCATAAATGCCTTATTAACCGTTGGTAAAGGGCAACGAATGGGCTTATTTGCAGGATCTGGGGTTGGCAAAAGTGTCTTACTTGGCATGATGGCACGCTACACGCAAGCGGATATTATTGTTGTTGGTCTGATTGGTGAGCGTGGGCGAGAAGTTAAAGATTTTATCGAAAATATTTTAGGCGAAGAAGGATTAGCTCGAGCGGTTGTTATAGCGGCTCCCGCCGATGTGTCACCATTATTGCGCTTACAAGGTGCTGCGTATGCAACAAAAATTGCCGAAAACTTTCGCGATAAAGGTTTTAACGTTTTACTTATTATGGACTCTTTAACGCGTTATGCAATGGCACAACGAGAAATTGCTTTAGCGATAGGAGAACCTCCAGCAACGAAAGGCTATCCTCCTTCGGTCTTTGCCAAATTACCGGCATTAGTTGAAAGAGCGGGTAATGATGAAAACGGAAAAGGTTCCATTACGGCATTTTATACGGTATTGACAGAAGGTGATGATCAACAAGATCCGATTGCCGATTCGGCCAGAGCGATTTTAGATGGGCATATTGTTTTATCTCGCTCGCTTGCTGAGTCTGGGCATTATCCTGCCATTGATATTGAAGCTTCAATTAGTCGGGTGATGACCGATCTTACTGCGCCTGAAGACGAAAAAAAATCCCGATTATTTAAACAATTGTTTTCAAGCTTCCAACGAAATCGCGATTTGATCAATGTGGGAGCTTATGTAACGGGTACTGATCCTTTATTGGATAGGGCGATAGTATTGTTTCCTGCCATGCAAAAATTTTTACAGCAAAGTATTAATGAACATTGTAGCTATCAAGATGCTTATCAACAATTAGTGAGCATTGTCGAACCAACAGTAACGAGTTAGGAAAGCGTAATGGCAAATAAAAATTCTGGGCAATTTGCGTTTTTAACATTAAAAAAACTAGCAAAAAAATCGGTCGATGAGACTTTAATTAAGTTAAAAAAAGCGCATGAAAATCATCGTCATGCACAATCGCAACTGCATGTATTAAATGATTATTATGCTGAATATCAACAAAAATTAAATAACGCTTTATCTCGTGGTATTAAAGGCGGTGAATTGAATAATTTTAATGCCTTTATTTCAACTATTGAGCAAGGCATTGCGCAACAGCAAAAAGTATTGTTAACGTTGGATATTAAGCAAAAGCAAATCACCAATCAACTTAATCAATCGCAAAAAAGCTTAAATACCTATACGACACTATTAGACAAGCAATATAAAAAACAGCAACAACAACAAAATCGTTTACAACAAAAACTGACAGATGAATTTGCACAGTTACAACTAGCAAGGAGAGCATTAAATGAATATTAATCTTATTAATGATTTGAACATGACCACTTCTCATCAATCAAAGAGTGTTGAAACGGACGTAATGGCTGATGATAATGATTGCTTTCAACAACAACTATTGCGACTAAGCGAAAATCAAGCAGAGCAGGGGGAAAAATCAGTTAATGCCAAGTCAAATGTGACCGAAGATGAGCACGAAGATAATGACCTTAAAGACGAGGTATTAATGATGTCTATTTATCCCATTAATATACAGGATTTTGAGCAAGAAAAACGTGCCCTTGTAAGTACAGCACAAAATGGTGATATAACAACTCGTTTCAATGCATTGAGAACAAATAATCTAAATACTAATTTATTTGATCATTCATCGTCAGAAACATGGGAAAATGAGCAGGCAACGCAGTTACTTACCTCTATCTATGACAGTGAAGATTTAATTAATAAAGTAACACCACAAACAGATGTAGCGTCGTTAACGAACGATAACAAGGGGATAAAGCTTGACGTTGCTCATAAAAAAGCGACCAGCATTAAAGGCGGTCTTAATAATTTGTATGTTAATCAAACAAATAATACGCAAAATGCTAATGATATTATGCAAAAATTAGCGACAGCTCAAACTCAATTTATAGCAAATCAATATGATAAAGATGTGGCAGTGCATACTAATCAAGAATTCTCGTTGACGACTAATGCAAATGGATTAAGTTCCTTATTATCGCCATCTAATGCCACCGCCACATCAGCTACAATCAATTTATCAACGCCAGTGAATATAGCGCAATGGCAAACTTCATTAACTGAACAAATTATTATGTTTAATCGTCAAGGTATTCAAACTGCCGACATCAAATTACATCCACAAGAGTTAGGATCATTGCATATTAAACTTGCCATGAATGACGATAAGATGAATCTTCATATGATGGCTGCGCATAGTGTTGTTAAAGGTATGTTAGAATCGGCATTACCTTTTTTAAGAACATCATTGGAAGATCAAGGCATTATGCTAGAGCAAGCCAATATTGGTGACTTTTCGATGATGAACGATTCACAGCAATCCGATATGCATCAACAAACAAAAAATAACCCGTTACCGACCGTGCAAACGCTTGATGCGACCGATGCTGGTGTTGAGCAAATCATCGTTGAAAATCGTTCGCACAACTGTGGTCTTAGCATATTTGCTTAACGATTGACATTATTTTTTAATTTTCGATGTAAATAATTTGAAGCGCATAAATAGGTAATGTTTTATTGCCTATTCTTCAAATCGATTTTAAAAATATGCTTTATTATTCTTGTAACCATGTCCAGCTAATGGATTAGAGATCTTTTTAAATTTTATAGAGACAAGAATAAATATGCCTACAGCCTCAAAAAAAGTCAGTGTTTTAAATTTAATCCTTACTCTGATTACGCTATCAGCGATAAGCTTTGCGGCTTATTTATGGTTTCAAAACCATTCACCAAACACCCATACAGAGCCAGAAGAACCCGAAATCTTGTCGCCTGTATTTTTAACATTAAAACCATTTACGATTTCATTACCTGTTTCAGAAGAAAATATCGATATCAACAAAATTCTTTATATTGGTATCGTTTTACGAGTTGCTAATGAAGATCAAAAAACGGTGCTATTAGATTATTTGCCAGAAGTGAGAAGTGATGTGCTGCTTTTAACGTCAAAACAGTATATTAATCAACTAAAGCAAGAATCAGGGAAAATCAATTTACAAGAACAAATTAAAAATACGTTATCGCGAAAATATGATGCAAAACATTCGGTAAAGATTGATGAAGTTCTATTTACTGATTTTATTATACGGTGATTATTATGCCCGATAAGATCGAAGCCACAACAGATATAAATGAAAAGGATGACGTAGCACAACAATCTGAAAGTTTTGTGATAGCTGAAGATGATGACAATACTGGTGCTTCCGTTGTCTCGTTACCTTCTGGGAAAAAAGCCGACGTTAAACCCTATGATCTATCGGTCAAACATCGCTTTATTCCTGAGCGTTTAACTGCGTTAGAAATTATAAATGAACGTTTTGCCCGTCAATTTCGAATTGGTTTATTCAACCGATTACGTCGCAATACTGATGTGGTGGCTTCACCCGTTGAGCCTCATACGTTCAAAGAGTTTTCTGATATTTCATCGGCAAACCATTTAAATTTAGTGCATCTTAACCCACTAAGAGGTTCAAGTTTATTTTCATTTTCACCTGAATTAGTTTTTATTATTGTCGATTCGTTATTTGGTGGTGATGGACATACAACTCAAATAGAAACAGAAGGGCGTGAATTTACCCATACCGAACAACAGATCATTAAACGAGTACTAGAGTTAGCATTAGTTATTTATCAAAATTCATGGGCTGATGTCTACCCGATTGAAGCCGAATATATTCGATCTGAAATGCAAAGTAAATTTACCAATATTACCAGTTCACCTGATGATATTGTGTTAACAACAAACTTTAAAGTTGAAGTGGGGCATAGTAAAGCAACCTTTTGTGTTTGTATTCCTTATTCTATGGTCGAGCCAATCAAAGAGTTGCTAATAAAACCGCCTGTCGAGCCACAGACTTATCAAGATGATAATGTTTGGATGAGTTCATTAACGACTGGAATCAAACAATCAACCGTCGAATTAGTCGCTAACTTTACCCATATTCACACAACCGTTAACAAACTGTTAGCCTTAAAAGTGGATGATATTTTAGTGATCGATAAACCAACAAGTTTAGATGTAACAGTCGGTGGCGTACCAGTATTAAAAGGCCATTACGGTAAAGTAAATAAACAATATGCAATTCAAGTAGAACAGGTGATTAATCCTGTGATAGAACAATTGAATGAGGGAGTGTTCAATGACTGACACCAAACCAAATCACGACGAAAACCAAAAAACAACAGTAGCAAGTGACGAGCTCATCACGAAAGAAGCGATTTTTGAAACACTATCTCCGCAACACACGGAAGACAAAAAGCAAGATATTAATCTTATATTAGATATTCCTGTAGAACTAAGTGTCGAGCTTGGCCGAACCAAAATAGCCATTAAAGATCTGTTAAACCTAACTCAAGGATCGGTAATTGCATTAGATGGACTTGCCGGAGAACCCTTGGATATATTAATTAATGGTTATTTAATTGCCCAAGGTGAAATTGTGGTGGTTGGCGATAACTATGGTGTGCGCATCACCGATATTATTACCCCATCAGAGCGTGTACGAAGATTGAGTCGTTAATGGCAATAAAGCAGACAAATTTGGCACAACCAGTGGTTCCAACAGCCAACACCAATACCTTATTGGTGCCATCTTCTCAGGCCAATATTTACACCGAAGTTGGATCATCAATGGGATTAATGCTGATTGTGGTCATTGGTTGTATTTTATTGTTAGCATGGCTTGCTAAACGAATGGGTTGGAAAAAAAAAGCCGACCAATGGATTGATGTCAAAGCCACATACAGTATTACGCCTAAAGAACGTATTATGGTGGTTCATGTTGATAACCAACTATTAGTGGTAGGTGTAACTTCTCAACAAATGACATTATTACATACCATCGATGAACAACGCAGCAAAATGTTACTTGCGCAAAATGTGGCAGAGAAAAACCTGACGAAAAATCACACCTTTCAGCAGATATTACAATCCGCTTTAAAACCGAAAAAGGAGTAACAACAAGTGCGGTTAAATTTAACTATTTTGCTAAGCTTATTGTTGTTTAGCCTATCGAGCCATGCTGAAATTCCTGCATTATCCGTCATGAACCAGCCCTTGAGTGGTGGGCAAAATTGGTCATTACCAGTTGAGACATTAGTCTTTTTGACCTTACTCACTTTTATACCAGCAATATTACTTTTGATGACCAGCTTTACACGCATCATCATTGTGTTAGGTCTGTTACGTAATGCCCTTGGTACGCAATCCGCGCCCCCTAATCAAGTTATTTTAGGGATTGCATTGTTTATGACCTTTTTTATTATGTCGCCGGTGATTGATAACATTTATCAAGACGCTTATGTGCCCTATTCGCAACATCAAATCACCATGCAAGAAGGTTTAACCAAAGCAACAAAACCGTTAAAAGAATTTATGCTTACCCAAACGCGAGAAAACGACCTAGCGTTATTTGTTAACATGTCTCATCAAAACGATATTCAAACACGCGAAGACATCCCTCTAAAAGTGTTGGTTCCCGCTTTTGTGGTGAGTGAATTAAAAACAGCATTTCAAATCGGTTTTACCATTTTTATTCCTTTTTTAGTCATTGACCTAGTAGTCGCCAGCACACTTATGGCATTAGGGATGATGATGGTGCCACCAGCAACGGTATCACTGCCATTTAAATTAATGTTATTTGTATTGGCCGATGGTTGGCACTTATTACTCGGTTCGCTGGCACAAAGCTTTTTTAGTTGAGTTGCACCATGTCACCTGAATATATTAGCACCTTAGCAACGCAAGCCATAAAAGTTGCTGGATCACTGGCAGGGCCATTACTGTTAGTGGCATTAGTAACAGGGTTAATCATTAGCTTATTACAAGCGGCAACGCAAATTAACGAAATGACATTATCATTTATTCCCAAAATTTTGGCGGTGATTGCTGTATTAATTATTTTAGGACCTTCAATGTTATCATTGATGATTGATTATATTCAAACCGTTATCACCGATATTCCTAACTTAACTCGTTAAATTAGATGGATTTTAACAGTAATACTATATTTAATATTGATCTCTTTTCTTGGGCTAAGGACTGCTTTTTTCCCTTTGTTCGTATTTTAGCGATGATTAGGGTGGCGCCGATTTTTGGCGAAAAAGAAATCCCCAATCGCGTTAAAATTAGCTTGGCGCTACTGATTGCGATTGTACTGCCACTTCCTCATCTTGATGACAATATCAAAATATACTCTTTGATAGGAATATGGATTATCGCGCAGCAAATAATGATTGGTGCGCTAATTGGTTTTACCATGCAGTTGGCATTTATGACGGTACGATTTTCAGGCGAATTAATTGGTATGCAAATGGGGCTGGGCATGGCAACTTTCTTTGACCCTATTGGTGGCCCATCCACATCAGTATTATCACGCTTAATTAACATTATTGCACTATTAATATTTTTGAGTTTGGACGGCCATTTATGGCTTTTATATGGCATCGCAAATAGTTTTGAAATCATTCCAATTGCTGTGATGCCATTACAAGCAAACGGATACTTAGCACTCATTGATGCTAGTAAACTATTATTTATTAATGGTATTATGCTAGCACTCCCCTTAATGACTTTACTGTTAATCATCAACATATCATTGGGATTACTTAATAGAATGACACCACAATTATCGATATTTGTGGTTGGCTATCCAGCAACACTATTATTAGGGCTAGTCATGCTAACTTACCTAATTACGACGCTGCCCACGTTTGCAGAATTTATTTTTGAACAAGTATTTGAACGCATTGCTAACATATTGTGGTATTTAACTCAGTGATACTTGCCAGCAAAAAACATGATTAAATTATTATTAGATGTTTAATACTCACTATTCCATCGTTGAACGAGAATTTATTCGGAAAATAAACAATGATAAACTAAGCAACCGAAAGCAAGTCTTGTTTATTATTCTAATTATTTACTTGCTCAATGATGATGGATTAACAATTGACTATGAGCAAAGAACAAGAATTAATAAAGCAGGCAGAAAAACTCGCTTCACTTCCTGATTGCGCAGAACCTTTTGAGCAACTTAAGGCTTTACTCAAAGATGAAACCGATCTTGAAATGAGGTCTCGAGTTATTGCATTTTTCTATATAGCATTTGAAGAAGCATTATGTTCAAGGGAGCATTTTAATATGCTTAATAATAAAGTCCGAAAGCTTATTAACACTTATCCACTGCCTGATGATGCCGAGGAGCAATTAGACCATATAATAGAACAAACTGATAACGCATATGAACGATTGCTATTAGGTCGAGCTCACGAAGCACTCTTTATTCAACGCCATCAATAATCAAATCAAACAATATTGTTATTTCAGCTCACTAATTGCAGAAAACGGTTGCAAAGTACGATGTAATTTGTACTTGTTTTTTGTGGCTATTTATCGAAGTTTATATTTTAACGTATTGATTTTTTGATAAATAAAAAACAGTTAAATGAAAAAACAATGTTCTATGTGAATGTTTTTATTGTGTGATAAAGCATATTAAGCAATATCTAAAACTAAGCATCTTAATGCTGATAAAATCAGCATTAATCGCGTCTTTTAATTAGGCTTTTTAATGAAAATTTTTGATTAAGCCTTTTTAACAAAGCAAGCTTTAAGCATAATTTTCATGCCGTCAATTTTGCAATCGATTTCGTGATCACCTTCGACTAAACGAATACCTTTGGCTTTAGCCCCTTTTTTAAGTACTGTTGAAGAGCCTTTTAATTTCAAATCTTTAATCAAAATAATATCGTCACCGTCGGCAAGCAAATTCCCATTACTGTCTTTTACTTGTAATCCAGCATCAGAAGATACAACTTCGTTAGGATCCCATTCGTGGGCACATTCAGGGCAAACATAAAACGAACCATCATGATAAGTATGTTCAGATTGGCAAACAGGGCAATTAGGGATAGATTCCATAGTTTACAATTCTTCCAGATTAAATAAAAATGGCGTTTACTATAGCAAAAAAATGCTATTAAGTCATGGATGTTGTCTATTTGATTACTGTCAGATTCTCAAAAATAGTGGCGATGAAAATATAGCAGGTATTGATGATGTTGTTTGTAAAAGTTAATAATTAATTCACCGCTTAATATGAATAAATTATAAGAAAATATCGGGTTATTTATATTTCATGATAAAATTAACCCGCTAAAAGCACATAGGGCTTTTTACCAGACATTGCTTAAGCTTTTGTTCTCTCTCTTTTAAATCTCTAACTATTTTCTGGTTATGCCACATCGCCATGAAAGTCCCTATCGCTTTCGGCTTTCTCAGTTGTTTGAGCTAGGTGGTTTTGTGAATTTTTGATTGATACAATGCTGATCGCAGGTTTTAACGAATAGTGACTACTAAGCTTCCATTAATCATGAAACGGTATAGAATCCTGAATATTTTTTACAAAAATACAGTCTAAAATTCATGAAAGTTCCTATCGTTTTCAGCTTTCCCCGTTGTTTGAGCTAGGCGGTTTTGTGAATTTCTGATTGATACGATGCTGATCGCAGGTTTTAACGAATAGTGACTGCTAAGCTTCCATTAATCATGAAACGGTATAGAATCCTGAATATTTTTTACAAAACATATAACCTAAAAAGTGAACAGTGATGTAAATACACTCATAGTGAGCATACAACTGATGTAGAAAATGACGTTGCTTGTTTTAGTGTTTTATATTCAATGGATGTCATATTATTTAATGCCTTATGCGGTCTTTCGGTGTTATAAATGGAATGTTCTATTTTGTGCTGTTTTTTGACCATAATCCCCCCAAGTTTCCATGGCTTTTACTAACAGCCCAGCCAAAACTATTTTACCTATCAATTCCAACACACTCTGGCAATAAAGTAGCAAAACCTTTATACTATGCGGTAATTTTTAGTATCTCTGAATCAGTCTTACTAAATCAATCCGTTCTTTAACATCATCAATTGGAAGAAAATTATGCATCCGATGCTGAATATTGCTATTCGCGCTGCTCGTAAAGCAGGCAATGTGGCCATTAAGGCTTATGAAAATCCTAGTTCAATCGAAATCGAAGCCAAAGGCGCTAATGATTTTGCCACTAATGCAGATCGTGCGGCTGAAGCTTTGATTATTGAGACAATCAAAAAAGCCTATCCCGACCATACTATTATTGCCGAAGAAAGTGGGCTTGCTAAAGGTAATGATGCCGATACACAGTGGATAATCGATCCGATTGATGGTACGACTAACTTTATCAAAAATATCCCTCATTTTGCTGTATCAATTGCGGCGCGAGTTAAAGGGAAAACCGAAATTGCCGTGGTTTATAATCCAATGAGTAATGAGCTGTTTACTGCTGCTCGTGGTAAAGGTGCTCAACTTAATGGTTACCGTATTCGAGTGAGTAATGCCAAAGATTTAGAAGGTAGCGTACTGGCAACAGCTTTCCCGTTTAAAGCTAAACAATACAGCGACAGCTATTTTGCCGTTTTGCAAAAGTTGTTTGTTAAGTGTGGCGATTTTCGTCGCGCAGGTTCGGCCGCTTTAGATTTGGCTTATGTTGCCGCAGGTCGTTTAGATGGCTTTTTTGAAATTGGCTTAAAACCATGGGATATCGCTGCTGGTGAGCTGATTTTGCGTGAGGCTGGTGGCGTTATTACCGATTTTGCTGGTGGTAATAATTATATGGTTTCGGGCAATGTTGTGGCTGGTAATCCTAGAATTGTAAAAGATTTATTAGTTTCTACCCAAAACGATTGGCCAGAAAAATTACGTAACTAATTTCCTTTCTTTTCACAGGGTTTTATAAGCCCTGTGATCACCGCTTTATTTTTGTGCATAACCTTTAATATTCAGTATATACTAACTTTAAACTCGATAAACCATATAGGGTATATATCATGAAAACGGTCCAATATCATTTTATTGTTGAAGATATGAGCTGCGCATCTTGTGTTGGGCGCGTTGAAAAAGCACTCAAAAAAGTCGATGGTGTGATTGATGTTAGCGTTAATCTCGCAACCGAAAAAGCAACAGTTGATGCTGATGAACATGTAAAGCTCGAAACATTGATGTCTGCGGTTGATAAAGCGGGTTATCATGCGGTTAAAATCACTGAGTCAGCAGGTGATCAACAAAAATCGAAAAAACCATCACCTCACTGGACTATTGTCACCGCTGTAATACTGGCTATTCCTTTTGTGCTGCCTATGTTATTAGCGCCGTTTGGGATAAATTGGATGATGCCGGCTTGGTTGCAATGGGGGATTGCATCGGTTGTACAATTTGGCTTGGGGGCTAAATTTTATCGAAGTGGCTTTAGTGCGGTTAAAGCAGGGTCTGGCAATATGGATTTATTGGTTGCTATCGGCACAAGTGCTGCGTATGGATTATCGGTTTATCAGGTGATGACTGGCAAGGGTGAACATCTTTATTTTGAATCGTCAGTTATTATTATTACCTTAATTTTGATCGGTAAATGGCTAGAATCAAGCGCTAAACATCAAACCACCCAAGCAATTGCAGCGCTTGGTGCGCTACGGCCTGATGTTGCGTTAGTTAAGCAAGGTGATCAAGAAGTGAGTTTACCCATTAGCCAAGTGAATGTGGGGGATATTGTTATTGTTAAGCCCGGCGAGCGTATTGCGGTTGATGGTATTGTGATTGAAGGCGCATCAAGTAGCGATGAGTCGATGTTAACCGGTGAGAGCTTGCCTGTAAATAAATCCGTTAACGATGTGGTGACTGGTGGCACGATTAATGGTGAAGGCTTATTGCTTGTTAAAACTACAGCTATTCAGGCCGATTCTACTTTATCCAAAATCATTGCAATGGTTGAATCGGCTCAGGCCAAAAAAGCACCGATTCAACGAATTGTTGATCGCATTAGTGCGATTTTTGTGCCGGTGATTTTATTGATTGCACTAGTTACGCTATTGGCTTGGGGAGTGATATTGCATGATTGGCAGCAAGCATTACTTTATGCCGTTGCGGTGTTAGTGATTGCTTGCCCATGTGCGTTAGGCTTGGCAACACCAACCGCGATTATGGTGGGGACTGGGGTGGCTGCTCGCCATGGTATTTTAATTAAAGATGCCGAAGCGTTAGAAACGTTACACAATGTTAATACGGTCGCATTTGATAAAACCGGTACTCTCACCATCGGTAAGCCTGAATTAGTCGAAATGGATATTATAGGCAGTGAGACGCCCGATCAAATTTTATCGCTAGCCGCATCATTACAAGCCGGTAGTGAGCATCCACTTGCTAAAGCCATTTTAAGTAAGGCTAAAGAGTATGGTTATGCTCAAAATATTACCTCGGTAGCGGGATCGGGGGTGATGGCAACTGTTGATAATACGCAGTATTATTTAGGTAGCTTGCGATGGATGAAATCATTAAATGCCTATTTTGTTGGCATGGACGATAAGATTAATGAGTTAGCCAGTAAAGGTTACACCATTTCATTTTTAGCTAAACAGCAATTAGAAGGTAATGTGGTGATATTAGCGCTATTTGGTTTTGCTGATGTAATCAAGCAAGAAGCAAAAAATGCCATTGAAGCATTGCATCAGTTAAATGTAAAAAACGTTATGTTAACCGGAGATAACCAGAAAGCGGCGAATTACGTTGGGCAGCAGTTAGGCTTGGATAAAGTCATTGCTGAAGTATTACCGCAAGATAAAGCCAATTATATTTATCAATTACAAAAAGAAAGTCATGTTGATAGCCATAATCGAGTGGCAATGGTGGGGGATGGGATTAATGATGCGCCAGCATTGGCTGCTGCGGATATTGGTATAGCCATGGGCACGGGCACCGATGTGGCTATGCATGCAGCAAGTATTACTCTCATGCGTGGTAATCTGTTTTTAATTGCTGATGCAATTGATATTTCGCGCCGAACTTATCATAAAATTAAACAAAATCTATTTTGGGCATTTTTCTATAATTTGATTGGTATTCCGCTAGCGGCATTCGGTTTTTTAAATCCAATGATAGCTGGTGCTGCCATGGCGTTAAGTAGCGTGAGTGTGGTTACTAATGCGTTGTTACTTAAACGTTGGAAAGCAAGATCGGAAAATAGATAGTGTAGTTTGGTTTGGCAAGGAGGCTATAGCCTCCTTTATTTTTGGTTAGAATTAAAAGTCATTGAATAGAATAATAACCAAGATAACTATATTTTTGTTTTGGTTACTGAATCGTTTTAGGACGGTATCGATCCAACAGCATATTACTAAATTTATTTTCTGGATCTAACCGTGCTTTAAGTTTAAAAAAACGCTCTGCTTGTGGATATGCGCGCTGAAACTGTTTAGCGGTTGCATGTAATTGATAGGGTAAATAATAACTGCCAGCATTGGCTAATACCGCATCGATTAACTCTCGAGTCCAGATCCCTACCTGCTCTTTACTGTGTTCATCGGTCGTTTGCTGATAATAAATAACAAAAGCAAACACTTCCGTTTTGGCCCATGCCAGCAACGAACCGCTATCTGGATTTGCATGTCGAATAGAAATATTGATGATATTCGCCTGATGTTTTTTCACAATGGCAATTAATTGGGGATAAAAATCATCAAACCGTTCTACCGGTATAAAATATTCTTGTAGCGCATAACTTTTGTTTTTTTCAGCAATAGGCTGTAAACTGGCTACATCGTAACTGGCTTCATAATTACGCCACATCACGGGTTGTTTTACATAATCGACATCATCATGAACTTTTCGTAATTCTTTGCCTAAAGTGGATGAAGAGACGATTTTTAGTTTTACCTGTTGATTATTTGAAGATTTATCGTTAGGTCTTAATCTATCCAAAATAGTCAGTGGTTCTTGTGTTTGTTTAAATGTGACTGCACGGACTTTTTTAAAATCAGGCGGATAGATTATGGCATTGTGAAATATTGCGGTTTTATCAGGACGGATATGCTGAGTGAAATACGAGTGATACTTTGTCATTGGCATAACTTCATTAATACGTTTTACCTTAACATTATCAGTAAGTTGCAATGTGACTTCTGTGATAACGCCTAAGCCACCATAACCACCAATAGCACCATAAAATATATCCTGATTTTCTTCTGGGCTGGCTATTACTACTGAACCATCGGCAAGTACGATTTTGAACTGTTCGACAGATAGGATAATGGGTCCTTCCCCAATATAACGACCGTGTACATTCACACTCAGTGAACCGCCAATACTGAAATTGGCATAGCTTTGCATAATTTTTACCGATAAGTTATAGGGATCAATAAGTTCTTGTACTTGACGCCAACTTGCGCCGGTCTCAATGGTTAAACGTTTTTGCTCAGGATTAAAATCAATCACATGGTTCAGCTTTTGCGTATCTATTTGGATTGCGCCTGTTATTGCTGTTTGTCCACCCATGCTATATTTTCCTCCAGCGATACTAATTGGACCAGTGGCATTTTTGACCAGTTCGGCCACCTGCTGGGTCGATTCTGGTTGCACAATCGCAGCGACTTGTACTGGTGTCATACCTGTAACATCATTGACAACAACTGCTTGCGTTTTTAATGGTAGTAACAGACAAAGACAGCAGCTTAATAAATGTAATTTTTTCATCATAAATTAATATCTACTTGATCTATAATAAAATAACTGATTCTATCTGATTACAAAGAATTCATCAACAAAGGTAAGGTCTAATGTTGTCAAATAGTGATAATAACCAAGATACATTTCATCTTTATAAATTTTTAAGCACATTTGAAAAACGGGTTCAGTATAACCTCCCGTTAAAATTAAACTTAGACTTTCACGAAAAGTCAGTGTTTTGATATCTTGCTTAGTATTAAGCTCTAATTCGGTGTAGTTATTATTAAGAATGTGCTTTAAGCTTGTCATGGCTAGTTTTTTTAACCTATTATGGATTAATTCAATATCTGTAGATTTTAGATAATCAGATAGAAGCATAATGGTGATAAATCCTGATATTTGCTGATAATCATATTAACCTTAATAGCTTTTGTTTATTTAACTAAGCTATATTGCCTTTAACAAATATGATTATTTTAGCTAATCTTTTAAGTGTATTATTGTTTTGCATATTAAACATCATCGATAAAACCTATAAGCCATTATTCACGAGATTAAAACCGATTTGTGTGCCTTTTCCTTGTTCGGTAACAAACTTGCCAACAGCGCAGATCAGTTGTTCATTATAGTAAATCAATGGGATTCGTGTACGCATCCACGGTGGAATGTTATGTTCTTGCCATAGCTTTTTTATTGATCGCGAGCCATTGCGATTGATAATTTGAAATTGCCCTTGAGCATGAAATCGTACGGTGACTTGTTCATCTGCATATGGTAAACGGCAAGATAAATCAGTGCGATAATTAATCTGCAATTCACCAACATTATCTGGCAGAATTAAAGGTAAAGCCAAATCCCAGTTGAGGATTTGTTGTTCAATATTTTGGTATAACGGTAATAAATAGAGTTGATTTTGATAGCGACGAATTTGCCTGCAATGTAGTATGAATTTAGGGTTGGCATCTTCTTTTGCTAGCACAACCGTTTGCCAAATGAGTGCTAATTGCTTTTGGCTCGGCATCGTCATTTGTTGGGAACGTAGCCACATGCGCAACACAGCATTGCGTTTATATTCTGAACACGCCATTAAAGGCGCTAGATTTAGCTGTCCTTGTTGGCTAACCATTTGTTGAAAATCAACTAATAATAATTCATTAATTAACGCTTCTTGTTGCTGACATAATTCAGCACTGCGTGCCACCATTTGCGAAAAATGTGGCCAGCGTTGATTCAGTATTGGTAAGACCTTTAAGCGTAAAAAATTGCGGTCATAACGATCATCTTGGTTGCTTTCATCTTCTATCCAGTTGAGTTGATGCTGATTAGCATAAGCTTCAATTTGTGCGCGTGAAATTGTTAATAAAGGGCGAAAATGTTGCTGATTTTCCTGTGGCATGGCGGCCAATCCCGCAGGACCACTACCACGTTTTAATGCTAAAAGGAATGTTTCGCATTGATCATCAAGATGTTGCGCAGTGCATAAGGTTTCGTCATTTTTTAAATGACGATAGATAGCTTGGTAACGCGCATTTCTGGCTTGTTCTTCGATATTTCCTGCATTAGGGTCGAGTTTGACTTTTTCAATAATCAGTGGAACTTGCCATGTTTGGCATTGTTTTTGGCAATGCATTGCCCAGTTGTCAGCATTGCTGCTCAAACCATGATGAATATAGATTGCCCTTAGCTTTAAATCAGGTAATAATTGCTGTTTAAGTGCAACTAGTGCATGCATTAATACGGTTGAATCCACACCACCACTATAAGCAACCAGTAGTGCTTTGTGGTGTGTGATTTTATGCATAATTGTTTGTTTGATGCTTTCATCAAACATTGTTTGGTGTGGGTTATTCATCTTCTATTTTATTACACTAAGCTTTGTAATGCATTGGCTTTATTTTTGTGTTGTTTGATTCTGTCTAAACCAGCCGCAAGATCGGCAATTAAATCATCAGGATCTTCAAGACCTATATGTAGCCGAATTAGTGTTCCCGCAAAGTCTATGCCAGATACAGGTCTAATGTTTGCAAGTTCTTCGGGTTGATTAGCTAAAATTAATGACTCAAATCCACCCCATGAATAAGCCATTGAGAAATAAGTTAAGTTATCAAGAAAATCAGACAATTGCACGTCGGTTAATCGATCTTTGAGTATAAATGAAAATAAGCCACTTGCGCCCGAAAAGTCACGTTTAAAAAATTCGTGTCCTTTACAACTTTCTAATGCTGGGTGATTGACGGTCGCCACTTTTGGGTGACTAGCTAACCATTTTGCTACTTTTAAACCGCTTTCGTGATGTTGTTTTAATCTTATTGCTAATGTGCGTAAACCGCGTGCAGCCATATAGGCGGTATCCGCATCACACATTTGTCCCATTAAGTAAGAACGTTCGCGCAAAGTTTCCCAACAGCGCTCGTTAGCAACCGCAGTACCTATCATGGCATCAGAATGGCCGATAAGGTATTTAGTACCCGCTTGTATTGAGATATCAATATCATGCTCTAACGCTTTAAATAAAATTCCGGCACTCCATGTGTTATCTACCATAATTATGATTTCAGGATTAACACTGCGAATGGCTTTAACAATCGATGGTATATCGTGAATTTCCATCGTAATTGAGCTTGGTGATTCTAAAAATACGACTTTGGTATTCGGCTTAATGTGATTTGTGATATAGCGACCAATTAATGGCGAGAAGTAATCGGTTTGAACACCAAAATCTTTTAAAATGTGTTGGCAAAAATCTTGAGTGGGTTCGTAAACGGCTTCTGATACTAAAATATGATCGCCAGTTTTCACAAAAGCTAAAATGGCATTAGTTATAGCCGCTGCACCACATGGATAAAGGTAACAACCCGCTCCCCCTTCAATTTCAACCATCGCTTCTTGTAGTGCAAAATGGGTTAATGTGCCGCGGCGGCCGTAGAATAATGCGCCATTGGCACGATTTTTTGTGGCTTCTTTTTTGGTTTCAATAGAATCAAAAACCAGTGATGATGCACGTTGAATAACCGAATTAACCGCACCTTGTGTATATCGCTTTTTACGTCCTGCATGAACTAATTTTGTTGGTAATGACATGATAAGACACCTTTGCTGCTATTTATTAATGTTGGTATTTTGATTAATTTTGATAACAGTTAGCATAGCATGCTGTTAAAATAGTAAAAAATAAATTTTATTAATATTCTCGTTCCGATTATGCTTATAGTTCAACTCGCTAATCTTAATGATGCCGACATTGATGTTTCACTGTTGTCACCCCAGCTTCTTGATGAAGCCAATAAATTACATGGTCAACGCAAAAAACAGTTTTTAGTTTGTCGTTCAATATTGGCTAGCTTACTTAAACAGTATTGTGATATTTCGGTGTTACCCACTATTAAGGTTGGTGATAATGGTCGTCCCTGTTTTTTACAGCAACAGCTACCCGATTTTAATATCAGTCATAGCCAAGATTGGGTGGCAGTCGCAATTTCGTTAACAGATAAGGTTGGTTTAGATATTGAAGTGGCACGCCCGCGTAAAAATTATCTGAATGTGGCTAAAAATTTTTTTGCGGATGATGAGTTTCAATGGATACTTAAGCAAGATGATGCATTAAGGGCTTTTTGGCAATTATGGACATTGAAAGAGTCGGCGTTAAAGTTGTATGCCAAAGGGGTTTGGCAAATAAAATCGGTTAAAGTTAACTTAAAACAGCAGATGATTACAGCGCCTTTTGGGCAAGATTTTTATTATCAATATCGTCAAGTGGGCGATGTTCATCTGTCTGTAAACAGTAATCAACCGATTTCTAAATGGATTTTGTTATCTTAATATAGCATTTTGCCATTATCTTTTATGGCAAAATAAATCATTACAATTTATTAAACTAGATAGATATCTTGGATTCTTTTTCTATTGTTTGCATTTAATTGATATTCCTGTGATAACCAATCGTCAATAGAATCATAACGCATTTTAATTGCGTCAAATGCGGCTGTTAAATACTCTTTTTTGGCGGCAAAAATTAATTTGCGGTTTTCAAATTCATCAGGAGTAACCTTATGTTGGTATTGGCGTAATAGATTTTCACGATAATCCGACAATAGTTGTTCAGTTAGCAAATAATCTTGCATGATAACTTCTTCACTCACACCTAAAGCAAACAGCGTTAATGCGACGCCAACACCCGTACGATCTTTACCCACTGCACAATGTTGCACTAATGGTTTACCTTGTGAGTTCAGTAAGATTGACGAAAGTTTTTGGTATGCTGGGTTATTAAATGGTAGAAGCTGGTATAGCTTAACCATAAAATCAAATGGTGCATTTTTTTTCAGTGTTTGGTGGGCATTATCTAGATCGCTTGTTAAACTTGCGGTGACTGTATCGCTCAAAGGGTTAGCAGGTACATTAATATAATGAGTGTTTTGCCATAATTTATCTGGATTTCGAGCAATTTCATCAGGATCGCGATAGTCTAAAATATAGTGCAGGTTTAACTCATCAGATAAAAAAGATTGCTCTTCTGGCGTGATCAATGAGAATGCACCTGAGCGGTATAGCAGACCCGATCGAATTTGACGTCCATCGGTTGTTTTGATTCCACCTAAATCACGAAAATTAACTCCATTTTTTATTGGTACAACATAAGTCATTACTACCCCTTATTTATACTTAACTTTACTTGCTATATTAACATGTTTCTGATTAGAATTAATCCACTGTTTCTACTATTACGAATGATTTAAGGTACTTATTATGTCGATGTTATCTGTTTTACTTTCTGATAAAGCTGCGCCAACGCAATGGGGAAAAGATGCACTGCTGAGTTTTTCGAACGATACAATTACTATTCACTATAAACCGGAGCATCGCTTAGGGGCGATTCAACGTGCGGGAAGAAAACTTGATCAGCAAGGAATAAATTTGGTTAAACTAAGTGGCGAAAACTGGGATCTTGAGGCTTGTTGGCATTTTTGGTTAGGTTATCGTAATGCCAAAAAAAGCACCAAGGTAACTTGGCCAAAACTCAATAGCAAAGATAAGCAAGAATTAAAACATCGCTTAGCGATTATTGATTGGTGTCGGGACATTGTTAATGAGCAAGCCGAAACATTAAGTCCGTTAGCACTAGCAACACAAAGTGCAAAATTGGTCAGTGCCTATTCAGCTGATATCACTTATAACATCATTTCAGGCGAGGCTTTAAAAGAGCGCGATTATATGGGGATTTATACGGTAGGTAAGGGGTCAGATAGGCCGGCTACGTTACTTGAGCTTGATTATAATCCCACTAAAGACCCTAACGCACCGATTACTGCTTGTTTAGTTGGCAAGGGGATTACGTTTGATTCGGGCGGTTATAGTTTAAAACCAAGTAGCTTTATGGAATCAATGCGTTCAGATATGGGCGGTGCTGCATTAGTAACGGGAGCTTTAGCGCTAGCGATTGCACGAGGGCTACATCATCGGATCAAACTCTATTTATGTTGTGCCGATAATTTAGTCAGTGGCAATGCCTTTAAACTTGGCGATATTATTCGTTATCGTAATGGTAAAACAGTTGAAGTTGATAACACCGATGCCGAAGGGCGTTTAGTATTAGCGGATGGCCTGATTTGTGCTGATAATGACAAACCTCATTATATTATTGACTGCGCAACGTTAACAGGTGCTGCTAAAATTGCAGTGGGGAACGATTATCAATCCTTGCTCTCTTTTGACGATAGCTTCGCTAATCAACTGTTAGTGAGTAGCGATATGGAACATGAAGCTTTCTGGCGATTACCATTAGCCGAATTTCACCGTTCTCAATTTCCGTCATCGTTTGCCGATATGGCAAATTCAGGTTTACCGAATACCGCTGGTGCGAGTACTGCCGCAGCTTTTTTATCACATTTTATTAAAAACTATCAACAAAACTGGTTACATGTTGATTGCTCCGCAACATTCCGTAAAAGCGCTACAGCATTATGGGCAACAGGCGCAACGGGAATTGGGGTGAGGACAATTGCTAATTTACTTTGTCAGCTTAAATAATATTGAAAAAACCACTTGAAAAAGTGGTTTTTTATTTTTTTTAAATAAGTAAATATTGTTTAGTTATTTTTAATAACAGCAACTTTTTTAATATAAATTGGTTCAACAGGAACATCTCTATGTGGACCCATACGTTTAGTTGGTACATTAACAATTTTGTCAACAACCTCCATACCTTTAATCACTTTACCAAACACCGCATAACCGTACCTTTCTGGAGATTGGTAATTAAGAAAATCATTATTGACTACGTTGATAAAAAATTGGCTAGTTGCACTATTTACTTCACTGGTTCTTGCCATTGCAATGGTGCCGCGATCATTTTTTAAGCCGTTATCTGCTTCATTTTTAATGGGTGGGTTATTGTCTTTGAATTTGAGTTGATCATCAGCACCACCACCTTGAATCATAAATCCAGGAATGACGCGATGGAAAGTTAAATTCTCATAGAAGCCACTATTGACATAATCAAGAAAATTTTTAGTGGTAATTGGGGCATGTTCGCTATCTAGTTCAATTTCAATGTCGCCCATGCTGGTTTGTAATAATACTTTGGTGTCTGCTAAAGCAACGGTAGAAAGCAAAGTTAGTAATATTGTAATAAATAATAGTTTGATTTTTTTCATATATTAATTCCTTGAACCTAGGAGGGAGGCTGATTATACCGAATATTTGATTATTATAAATAACTATTATGAAAAATCAGATAATTTTTTGTGTTGTCGATCGTAGAAGTATTTAATTGTGTGCAGTTATAAGATGGATTTGCTTATTATATTGGTCTTGCTTGATAAGAAAAGCAAAAGTCAGGAGTTATAAAAAATGGTTTTTTATGAATTTAATTTTTATATTGTAACGTCAAGTTACCTGAAACTTTTTTACCAATAAGTATATAGGATCCTATGCGGTGTATTTTGTGTGATATGCCTTTATCTTTGCCTCATCAGGGTATTTGTTGTCAATGCGTTAAAAATTTACCTAAATTTAATAAGGTCTGTCATCAGTGCTGTTTGCCGCATTCTTTATCAACAGATATATGTTATCGGTGCCGTGCAAAGAAACCATACTGGGATGAGCTTATTGCTGTTTCTGAATATATTAATCCACTAAAAAAATTGATTCATCATTTAAAGTTCTATAGAAAAATTGAACTGAATACGGCATTGGCAAGATTGATGTTTTTAGCTTGGTATCAACGGCGAGAAGTCGATGCTTTAATTAAACCTGATTTGGTCACTTGTGTGCCATTGCACCATATTCGTTATTGGTCTCGTGGTTTTAATCAAGCTGAGTTATTAGCAAAACCGATTGCAAGATGGTTAAATCGTGACTTTTCTCCTTATTTGTTATCTCGACAGCCAACTATGCAAGATCAAAAAAATCTATCGCTTACCGAACGAATCGCTAATGTCGAAACACTTTTTATGTGCCACCAAGATCTTTCTCACAAATCGGTCATGCTTATTGACGATATCGTTACAACTGGTAATACGATTAATGCTATTAGTCAGCAACTAAAAAAATGTGGTGCAACAAGTGTTCATGTAGTTTGTTTATGTCGTACAGTATTGTAAAATCCTGAACAACCCCTATAATAACCAAGAAAGTTAGTCAACTATTATTATCAATGATATTAGGTCTGTTTATTACCTAATTACATTAAAGTGAGGGATTATGTCTATTATCACTATTTCTGAGTCAGCTCAACAGCATTTTAAAAAATTGCTTGCTAATCAACCTGAAGGAACACAAATTCGGGTCTTTGTTATGAATCCCGGTACGCCAAGCGCAGAATGTGGTGTTTCGTATTGTCCGGCTGATACTGTAGAAGATAGCGACATAGAAGAAAAGTTTGCTGATTTTTCTGTTTATATTGATGAAATGAGTGCACCATTTTTAGAGGAAACGGTTATTGATTATGTGACTGATGAGTTAGGTTCGCAGTTAACATTAAAAGCACCAAATTCAAAAATGAAAAAAGTGGCTGATGATGCACCACTTATTGAACGTGTTAATTATGCAATTCAAGCGCAGGTTAATCCTCAGTTAGCCAGCCATGGCGGGCATGTGAGTTTAGTTGAGTTGACCGACGATAATTATGTTATATTGCAATTTGGCGGTGGATGTAATGGTTGTTCAATGGTTGATTACACTTTGAAAGAAGGTATCGAAAAACAATTAATGGCAGAGTTTCCTGAACTTGCTGGTGTAAAAGATATTACTGAACATCAAGCTGGAGCGCATTCTTTTTGCTAAAAATGAAGAAAATAATTTTTATTTAAGCCTTGCTTATTGCTGGGATTAAGTCATAATCGGGTGACGTTTGCCATTTGATATTCTGATGGGGTTATATGAATCAAGTGAGTATTATTTCAGATCTTATCGTTTGGATTGAAAAAAATTTGGAACAACCATTATCTATTGATCATGTTGCACAAAAATCAGGTTATTCAAAGTGGCATTTACAACGTATGTTTAAAGAAGTCACAGGCCAAGTTCTTGGTACTTATATTCGTCATCGCCGTTTAACGTATGCTGCACTTGCTTTACGTATGACAAGTAAACCGATTTTAGATATTGCAATGCAATATCGTTTTGACTCCCAGCAAACATTTACCCGATCTTTTAAAAAACAATTTAATGAAACCCCAGCAAGCTACCGGCGAGGGGAGTTTTGGGATCCTACAGGGCTAACACCAGCTATTGAGCTCAATAAAAACAGGCTGTCATTGCCTGAACCAAAATTTATTAATATGCCAAAACAAACTTTTTGGGGTATTACCTTTAAGAATAATTGTAATTTGAGCCAATTATTAGATGAAGAAAATAAACTAAGATCGCAATTTTTTTATAATTATATATCCCGCTGTAATCATAAATGTGAAAATCTACCAGATAAAATTTATGCTTTTAGTCGTATATTGAAAAGCAAAGAGAATGCTAATGAACAAGAGCTTTTTTATACCATTGCTTTAGATCATAATAATAATCTTGAAGGTATTGAACAGGTTGTGAGTGAAGGTGGTTTGTATCTTTGTTTTAAATATATTGGCTCTCCTGATGAGTTTAGTGATTTTATTTCGCAAGTGCATTTAGCCGCTATGCCAGCATTAAAAGTGCGTTTGCGTAGCTCTAGTTGTGTAATTGAAATTCATCATAACCATCATGATGGCACCGCCGAATCGGTTAAGGATATCACACGTATGGAGTGTGATTATTGTGTGCCGGTTGTTACTGAAAGTGAAGTCAATATCCAATCCAATTTATAGTATAGTGTGATATAAAAATCGGTTAATAGATATTGACTGATGTATTTAATTATTTGAATTTAACAAGATATTTTCTAACCATTTTTTGAATTCTGGGGTTACTTCTTTTAGACTGTTCGATCCACGTGTTACAGTTGCAATTCCTATCCCAAGTTGCTCTTTTAGTTGACGTTGATTGATTGAACCATCAAGTAATGAATGTACAATTTTGACGCGAGTAATTAAAGCATCGCGTTCATCAGCGGTCATTAATAATTTTAATATATCAAGTGAATAACCATCGTTAAATGCTTGGTGTAATATTGCAACTGTCTGTTTCCATTCGTTAGTTTTCATTATAATCACCATTAATATTGTTTATTAAATTCATTTGAATTAAGAATATTGACATTTTTTTGCCCTAAGATTATTTGGTAAATGTAATCATATACCAATACATTTTTCACATAATTACGCGTTTCGGTAAATGGTATGCTATCAATAAATGCAATAGCATCCAGTTTTCCATGACTATTATTAAGCCATCTTTTTACACGATTAGGGCCTGCATTATAAGCTGCTGAAGACAATATACGATTATTTTCATTTTGTTGATAAACAGTGTTTAAATAGGAAGTACCTAATTCTATATTTGTTTTAGGATCAAACAATTGTCCCGATGAAACATAAGTGACTGAATTAACTTTTTTAGCGGTTTCTTTTGCTGTCGCTGGCATTAATTGCATAAGTCCGCGGGCGCCAGCAGGGGATTTGGCAGTGGTATCCAGCGCACTTTCTTGACGAGAAATAGCTAAAGCATAAGATAACGCAATCGCTTTATCTTTTAATGCATTGTTATATAAGTCCTTGTACATAATCGGTAAACGTTCAGTCCAGTTATTCCAAAGCTTACCAACAATGGTTGCTTGAATACTAAGATCACCCCAGCCTTTTTGTAAGGCATATTGAGCTAATGCTAAATATTCATTTTTGTTGGTTTGTTTATTTAACATATATCGCCATTCGTTGCTTGATTCTGATACCATACCAAAATAATATAATTCGTTAATTCTTTTTACATAGGGTTGATTATCATATTTGGTTTTTAGTGTTGATATTTCAGATGGTGTAATCTTTTTAGATTGGTTATTGAGCGAATAAGGTTGATTAAGTGTTTGTGCACTTACCATACCATAAAATCCACGTTTGGTTGTCAGTGTTTGTAAAATTTGGTTAGCTTCATTTTTTTGATTTTTATTGAGTAATACTCGAGCTTGCCAATATTGCCATTCTTCTTTCAATTTATCTTCCGGCGATAATTGTGCTAGCCAATAGGCAATGTCAGTAAAGTTATAGGCATCGATAGCAAGACGGATGCGCTTTTCAACTAATGTAGTATCATGATATTTGGCAATATAGTTATCACGCCATTTAATTTGTTCATCAGTTGCAGAATCTTTAAAGTAGTTGTTAGCCAAACTCTTTTGTAATGCAACTTGCTCAGCTTCACTTAACGTTTGCTGTTTAACCAGTTTTGGCAATAACGATGCCGCTAAGTTGCTATCTGCTTTTACTAAGCGAGAAAATGATGCTAGAACGATCTTTTTAGTGAAAGGGCTAGCTTTAATATTTTTTGAAAAAGCTTCTAATTTTTTAGGATTATCAAGTACAGCAAGTAAATGACTTTTGGTTGTTTTGTAGTTGTCATCAAGTAAGTTAGCTAGATGTCTGGCTAATTTTAAATTATTTGCTTCAATAGCCAGTTCAATACGTAATAGTACTAAATTAGCTGTTCGCTTACCTGCTTGAGCCCATGCGTCGAGTAATGGATCGCATGCAGAAGGAAGTTCTTTACCGGTCATCCAAAGCGATTCAATAGCACTAAAGGCCGCCTCGTTATTTCCTTGTTGTACCAATGCATATTGATAGCGACAATTAGAGAGTGTGGAATTATCTTTGGGAAATGAAACGATTGTATTCCAATCTTGACGATTGCTTAATTCCGTTAGATAAGATTGCGTTAATGAAGCTGTTAGCGGAAAGTCATTATATTTTTTGACAAAATCACTTACCATTTGTGGTGAAACTAATCTAATATTATTCTGAAAAAACTGTATGGCAGCATAAGGGTACAATGGATAATCTTTTATGGCAGTGAGCAATGTTTGCTGTTCTTCAAAAGTCAGTGATTGATAAGAATTAAGCCATCTTTGATAATGTTCTCTCAGCGCCTGTTGAGAATCAGTCGCGTAAGTGTTACTTGTGAACAGTAGGCCTATTATTAAAAAATAACGTAAAACTAATTTCATCCTTTAACCCCCTATGAGAATTCATTTTTATTAGATTAGCATATTAAGCTATGATTCGTCGATGATGAACTACCGCTTAATTCCTACTAAAACACTCAACTAAATACTTGACTAAATTAAGAGGATATATACAATAAGCGTTAACAAATATAGGGGAATAATCAATGAAACTGACATCAAAAGGACGATATGCGGTGACGGCAATGCTTGATGTTGCTCTACACGCTGATTCAGGACCGGTATCACTTGCTGATATTTCAGAGCGTCAAGAAATTTCACTTTCTTATCTGGAACAATTGTTTGCTCGATTACGAAAAAATGGTTTGGTTCAGAGTGTCAGAGGTCCTGGCGGTGGTTATATACTGAGCCGTTCTATGGATCAAATTGCTATTAGTTCAATTGTTAAAGCTGTCGATGAGACAGTGCATGCAACAAAATGTCACGGGCAAGATGGATGCCAAGGCGGTGTTAGGTGTTTAACTCATACACTATGGAATGATTTAAGTGAACGAATTGAGGACTTTTTAACGAGCATTACATTGAGTGAACTAGTTAATAATAAAGAAGTTAAAGCCGTAGCTAGTCGACAAAGTAATATACAACACGTTCAAATTAATTAATAAAATACAATATACAATACAGAATTTGTCATTGGGAGTACTTAATGAAACTACCTATTTATATGGATTACGCAGCGACAACGCCCGTAGATCCTAGAGTTGCTGAAAAAATGATGCAATATTTAACGCCAGACGGTATATTTGGTAATCCAGCATCTCGTTCCCATAAATTTGGTTGGCAAGCGGAAGAAGCCGTTGATATTGCACGTAATCAAATTGCCGATCTTATCGGAGCAGATTCTCGTGAAATCGTTTTTACGTCAGGTGCAACTGAAGCCGATAATTTAGCAATCAAAGGTGCTGCTCATTTTAATCAAGCCAAAGGTAAGCACTTTATTACTTGTAAAACTGAGCACAAGGCTGTGCTTGATACTTGTCGCCAACTTGAGCGAGAAGGTTATGAAGTGACTTATTTAGCACCAGAATCTAATGGTATACTCGATCTAGATAAACTTGCAGCAGCAATGCGCAGTGATACAACCGTTGTATCAATTATGCATGTTAATAACGAAACAGGTGTAATACAAGACATTGAAAAAATTGGTGAGATGTGTCGTGAGCGAGGTATTGTTTTTCATGTTGATGCAACACAATCGGTTGGTAAATTGCCCATTGATGTGACCAACTTAAAAGTTGATTTAATGTCATTTTCGGGTCATAAGATTTATGGGCCAAAAGGTATTGGTGGGCTTTATGTAAGACGCAAACCACGTGTGCGCATTGAAGCACAAATACACGGTGGTGGCCATGAACGTGGGATGCGCTCAGGTACTTTACCTGTACACCAAATTGTAGGGATGGGCGAAGCATATCGTATTGCTAAAGAAGAGATGGCAACCGAAATGCCACGCTTATTAGCCCTAAAAAACCGTTTATGGAATGGTTTAAAAGATATTGAGGAAGTCTATCTTAATGGATCTTTAGAACATAGTGTGCCAAATATTTTAAATGTGAGCTTTGCTTATATTGAAGGTGAATCATTGATGATGGCTTTAAAAGATTTAGCCGTTTCATCTGGTTCAGCTTGTACATCTGCAAGTTTGGAACCCTCTTATGTACTTCGAGCATTAGGTCTGAATGATGAGCTTGCGCATAGTTCAATTCGTTTTTCTATAGGCCGTTTTACCAAAGAAGAAGAAATTGATTATGTTATTAAATTAATTAAAGAATCTATTGGAAAATTAAGAGATTTATCGCCACTTTGGGAAATGTTTAAAGATGGCATTGATTTAACAAAAATTAAATGGTCAGCACATTAAAATTAGGAGTAAATTATGGCATATAGTGAAAAAGTCGTTGATCATTATGAAAACCCACGTAATGTTGGTTCATTTGATCAAAATGATCCTAATGTTGGTAGCGGTATGGTTGGCGCGCCAGCGTGTGGCGATGTGATGCGTCTACAAATCAAAGTGAATGATAATGGGATTATTGAAGATGCTAAGTTCAAAACTTATGGTTGTGGTAGTGCAATTGCATCAAGTTCCTTGGTTACAGAATGGATAAAAGGTAAATCATTAGACGAAGCAGGAGCGATCAAAAATACGGATATTGCTAAGGAGCTTGCTTTACCTCCAGTAAAAATCCATTGTTCGATACTAGCGGAAGATGCAATTAAAGCAGCTATTGAAGACTATAAAACCAAAAAAGGACAACGCTAATGGCAATCACATTGACTAATAGCGCAGCTGATCGTGTCCAAGCTTTCCTTGCCAATCGAGGAAAAGGTATTGGGTTACGATTAGGTGTTAAAACATCCGGTTGTTCTGGTATGGCGTATGTTTTAGAGTTTGCCGATGTGATTAATGATGATGATAGTGTCTTTGAAGACAAACAAGTCAAAGTTATCGTGGATAAAAAGAGCTTAGTCTATATTGATGGCACTGAACTTGATTTTGTTAAAGAAGGATTAAACGAAGGTTTCAAGTTTAATAATCCTAATGTGCAACACGAATGCGGTTGCGGTGAAAGCTTTAATGTGTAATTGGACACAATAATTATGGTTAATTACTTTGAGCTATTTAATTTGCCGGTTCAATTACCGGTGAATACCGCTGAGCTAACGACTTGTTATCAACAATTGCAAAGGCAATATCACCCAGATAATTTTGCCGTTGCAACCGATAATGATAAAGTGGCAATTGTTCAAAAATCAGCAACCATTAATGATGGTTACCATACGTTAAAAAATCCAATCAAAGCTGCCGAGTATTTTTTATCTCTACAAGGTTTTGATGTGGCAACTGAACAAAATATTATTCATGATGCCGATTTTTTAATGGAGCAATTTGTTTTACGTGAAAGGCTTGATGAAATCGAGAGTAAAGGGAATTTTGAATTATTAGATGATTTTCAAGCTGAGGTTGTTGCGCGACAGAATATTGTTTATAACGGATTATTACAATTTATTGCTAATCAAGATTGGTCAACTGCACTTAATCAGATCTATAAAATCCGCTATCTTGCTAGGTTGATTGAACAAATCGAAAAGTTACAAGAAAAGCAATTTGATTTATAATTTAAAATAAGTAACGTATCGATAGAGATAGATTAAATGGTATTATTACAGATCAGTGAACCAGGGCAAACTCCACTACCACATCAGCGTCGCCTTGCGGTGGGGATTGATCTTGGTACAACGAATTCATTAGTAGCGACGGTTCGAAGCGGAAAAGCAGAGGTATTACCTGATTTAGAAGGTAATTTACTGTTACCATCCGTTGTGCATTATGGTGTTGATTATGATGATAACCCTATTATTACAATTGGAAAAAATGCTAAAGACAATGCCGTTAATGATCCGCAAAATACTGTCAGCTCTATTAAGCGATTAATGGGGCGAAGTTTATCTGATATAGATTTATCGTATTTTCCTTATACTTTTTCGCAAACTGAAAATGGTGTTCCTTTATTAAACTTGTCTAATGTTCAAGTCAATCCGATACAAGTTTCATCAGAAATTCTCACCGCTTTATCTGAGCGGGCAAAAGAGAGTTTGCAAGGTGAAATTGATGGTGTAGTTATTACTGTGCCAGCTTATTTTGATGATGCACAACGGCAAGCAACGAAAGATGCTGCAAAGTTAGCCGGTTTGCATGTATTGCGTTTACTCAATGAGCCCACAGCTGCTGCTATTGCCTATGGTTTAGATTCAGGAAAAGAAGGTGTTATCGCTGTTTATGATTTAGGTGGTGGTACTTTTGATATTTCTATTTTGCGCTTAAATAAAGGTGTTTTTGAAGTCCTAGCAACCGGTGGTGATTCTGCACTTGGTGGTGATGATTTTGATCGGTTATTGGCTGACTATATAAAGAGGGAATTAGGGTTAGTTAATAATATAGACCCTTATATTAATCAAAAAATCAGTAACCAAGCGACTGAAATAAAGATTTTACTGAGTCGTCAAGATTCGGCTGTATTGTCGCTTGATAATCAGTCATTGACTATTACCCGCCAGCAATTTCAACAATTAATTGAGCCATTGGTTAAACGTACTTTGGCCGTTTGTCGCCGAGCGTTAAAAGATGCAGAGATTAGTGTGGATGAAGTGGTTGAAGTTGTTATGGTTGGTGGCTCTACTCGCGTGCCATTAGTACGGCAATCAGTGGGACATTATTTCAAAACACATCCGTTAACATCTATTGATCCTGATAAAGTAGTTGCCATTGGTGCAGCTATTCAAGCTGATATTTTGGTTGGAAATAAACCTGATTCGGATATGTTATTGCTTGATGTGATCCCATTGTCGTTAGGCATTGAAATCATGGGCGAATTGATTGAAAAAATCATTCCACGTAATAGTACGATTCCGTGTGCAAGGGCTCAAGAGTTTACCACTTTTAAAGATGGTCAAACTGCGATGATGATTCATGTTTTACAAGGAGAACGTGAAAGTGTCGCTGACTGTCGATCGTTGGCTCGTTTTACATTGCAAGGTATTCCACCAATGCCAGCCGGTGGTGCGCACATTAGGGTGACTTTTCAAGTTGATGCCGATGGTTTATTAAATGTTACAGCAATGGAAAAATCAACGGGTATTGAAGCCACTATCCAAGTAAAACCTTCATATGGATTAACTGATAATGAAATTGCTGATATGATTCAAGATTCAATCAGTAATGCAGAACAAGATAAACAGATTCGAATGCTTGCTGAACAAAAAGTTGAGGCAGCTAGAGTACTTGAAAGCTTACAAAGCGCTTTAGATAAAGATGCTGACTTATTAAATGAAAAGGAATTGAGCCTGATTTTAGCAGCTAAGCATCAATTACAAGTAGCGAGTGAATCAGATAATAGTTACGCAATTGAAAAGCAAATAAAAATTGTTGATAACCTGACACAAGATTTTGCTGCCAAGCGAATGGACAGGTCTATTCGTCATGCTTTAACTGGTCATAGAGTTGATGATATTTAACTAACGAGATTATTATGCCAAAAATTACTTTTTTACCGAATGCCGATCTTTGCCCAGATGGAAAAACTGTTGAGGCGCAAGAAGGCGAATCTATTTTAGAAGTGGCATTGCGCAATGATATTGAAATTGAGCATGCGTGTGAAATGTCATGTGCTTGTTCTACATGCCACTGTATTGTTCGCAAAGGGTTCGATTCTCTAGAAGAAAGTGATGAGCAGGAAGACGACATGTTAGACAAAGCGTGGGGTGTTGAACCTCATAGCCGTTTAAGTTGCCAAGCTCGCGTCACGAATCAAGATCTAGAGGTTGAGATTCCAAGATATAGCCTGAATCATGCCAAAGAAGATCATTAATTTGCTATCATAATGACGAATGATACCCATTATAGTTCACTATAAAAATTAATCTTAAATCTGGTTATTTGATTGAAATTTGATGTTTGTAAATCAATAACCAGAAAAAACGCTTTATCTTTAAACCCAAATATCTGTATTTATTTCTTGCCGTTAGTTAACTAAAGGGGTATAATCCATCCACTTTGTTTATTGCCTTTATATAAGCAAATGATAAAAAGATATAATCGTTATGTAGAAAATAGCTAATTATATCAACAATACTCCCGATTTGGGGGTTACGAAAAAGAACGGATTACACTCTCCTGTCAATCGAAACAGGGAAAGAGGAGTAGTCTTTTGTTATAACTTTTAAATAATGGAGCTCTGGTCTCATGTCGAACCAAAGAATCCGTATCCGGTTAAAAGCGTTTGATCATCGTTTGATTGATCAATCAACTGCTGAAATTGTAGAAACTGCGAAGCGCACTGGTGCGCAAGTTCGTGGTCCTATTCCATTACCGACACGCAAAGAGCGTTTTACTGTATTGATTTCTCCGCACGTTAATAAAGATGCGCGTGATCAATACGAGATTCGCACTCATAAACGTCTAGTTGATATCGTTGAGCCAACTGAAAAAACAGTTGATGCTTTAATGCGTCTAGATCTTGCTGCCGGTGTTGATGTGCAGATCAGTTTAGGTTAATCCTAAGCTGAATGATTGAGAGGTCGAAACAATGATTGGTTTAATCGGTCGTAAAGTAGGAATGACACGTATCTTCACCGAAGAAGGTGTTTCTATTCCTGTCACCGTAGTAGAAGTTCAAAGCAACCGTATTACTCAAGTAAAAACCCTTGAGAATGATGGTTATCAAGCTATTCAGGTTACTACTGGCAGTAAAAAAGCAAGCCGCGTAAACAAACCTGAAGCAGGTCATTTCGCTAAGGCTGGCGTTGAAGCTGGTCGTGGTCTATGGGAATTCCGTTTTGAAGAAGGCGAATTTACTGTAGGTCAAAGTATTAACGTTGATATTTTCACAGACGTTAAAAAAGTTGATGTTACTGGAATATCTAAAGGTAAAGGTTTTGCTGGCGTCACTAAGCGTTGGAATTTCCGTACACAAGATGCAACTCATGGTAACTCTTTGGCACACCGTGGTCATGGCTCTATTGGTCAAAACCAAACTCCGGGTAAAGTGTTTAAAGGTCGTAAAATGGCAGGTCACCTAGGTAATGAACGTGTAACCGTTCAAAACTTAGATATTGTGCGTGTTGATGCTGAACGTAATCTTTTATTAATTAAAGGTGCAGTTCCTGGCGCAATCAATAGTGACGTAATTGTTAAACCGGCAATCAAGGCTTAACGTCGAGGAGATAGAGATGGAATTAGTAGTAAAAGACGCGCAAGCGCTTTCTGTTTCCGAAACTACCTTCGGACGTGAGTTTAATGAAGCGTTAGTTCACCAAGTAGTTGTTGCTTATGCATCTGCTGCTCGTCAAGGCTCACGCGCACAAAAAACTCGTGCAGAAATCGCTGGTTCAGGCAAAAAACCATGGCGTCAAAAAGGCACAGGTCGTGCTCGTTCAGGTTCTGTTAAGAGCCCAATTTGGCGCAGTGGTGGTGTAACATTTGCAGCAAAACCGCAAGATCATAGCCAAAAAGTTAACCGTAAAATGTATCGTGGTGCATTAAAGAGTATTTTCTCTGAATTAGTGCGTCAAGAACGTTTAGTTGTGGTTGAAACATTTACTGTTGAAGCACCTAAGACTAAATTATTAACTCAGAAATTAAGTGATATGAACCTTAACGATGTTCTTATTATCGCTTCTGAAGTTGATGAAAATCTTTTCTTAGCAGCACGTAACTTGCATAAAGTTGATGTGCGTGATGTGGCAGGTATTGATCCAGTTAGTTTGATTGCATTTGACAAAGTGGTTATCACTGTTGATGCCGTTAAACAAGTAGAGGAGATGTTAGCATGATTCGTGAAGAGCGTCTGCTTAAAGTCCTGCGAGCACCACATGTTTCTGAAAAAGCATCTATTTCAATGGAAAAAACAAATACATTAGTATTGAAAGTTGCTAAAGATGCTACTAAGAGAGAGATTAAAGCCGCAGTTGAACAACTATTTGAAGTTAAAGTAGATGACGTTAATACCCTTGTTGTTAAAGGTAAAGTTAAACGTCGTGGTCAACAAATCGGTCGCCGTAGCGACTGGAAAAAAGCTTACGTTACTTTAGCAGAAGGTCAAAATTTAGACCTTGCTGGCGTCGCTGAGTAATTCGGAGGAGTAAGAACAATGGCAGTTGTTAAGTGTAAACCTACATCTCCGGGTCGTCGCCACGTTGTTAAAGTGGTTAACCCAGAGTTGCATAAAGGTAAGCCTTATGCACCGTTGCTTGATTCAAAAAGCAAAACTGGTGGTCGCAATAATAATGGTCGAATCACTACCCGTCATATTGGTGGTGGTCATAAACAACATTATCGTATTGTCGACTTTAAGCGCAATAAAGATGGTATTCCAGCAGTTGTTGAACGTTTGGAATACGATCCGAATCGTAGTGCAAATATTGCATTAGTTTTATATAAAGACGGTGAACGTCGTTATATTTTAGCGCCTAAAGGCTTAAAAGCAGGTGATCAGATCCAATCTGGCGTTGACGCATCAATTAAAACAGGTAACTGTTTACCAATGCGCAACATCCCAGTCGGTTCTACCGTGCATAATATTGAAATGAAACCAGGTAAAGGCGGACAACTTGCTCGCTCTGCTGGTAGTTATGTTCAAATCGTTGCGCGTGATGGTGCATATGTAACATTGCGTTTGCGTTCAGGTGAAATGCGTAAAGTATTATCTGATTGCCGTGCTACTATTGGTGAAGTGGGTAATTCAGAGCATATGCTTCGTGTATTAGGTAAAGCGGGTGCAACGCGTTGGCGTGGTGTTCGTCCTACTGTTCGCGGTACAGCAATGAACCCGGTAGACCATCCACATGGTGGTGGTGAAGGTCGTAACTTTGGTAAACATCCTGTGTCTCCATGGGGTCAAAAAGCCAAAGGATTGAAAACGCGTAGCAACAAACGTACTGATAAGTATATTGTTCGCCGTCGCAATAAGAAATAATTAATATAGAGGATTAGCTATGCCACGTTCTCTCAAGAAGGGTCCTTTCATTGACCTACACTTGCTGAAGAAGGTAGAGAAAGCGGTGGAAAGCGGGGACAAGAAACCAATTCGTACTTGGTCCCGTCGTTCAACGATCTTTCCTAATATGATCGGATTGACCATCGCTGTCCATAATGGTCGTCAGCACGTTCCAGTTTATGTTTCCGACGAAATGGTTGGTCATAAATTGGGTGAATTCGCGCCGACTCGTACTTATCGCGGTCACGCAGCTGATAAGAAAGCTAAGAAGAAATAAGTAGGAGAAAGAGATGGAAACAATTGCAAAGTACCGCCACGCTCGTTCTTCTGCACAAAAAGTTCGCTTAGTTGCAGATCTTGTTCGCGGTAAGAAAGTGTCTCAGGCACTAGATATTTTAACGTACACCAATAAAAAAGCGGCTGTACTTGTTAAAAAAGTATTAGAGTCTGCTATTGCTAATGCAGAGCATAACGATGGTGCTGATATTGATGATCTAAAAGTTGCGAAAATTTTCGTAGACGAAGGCCCAACCATGAAGCGTATTATGCCTCGTGCGAAAGGTCGCGCAGATCGAATTTTGAAGCGTACGAGTCACATCACCGTGATCGTCTCAGATCGCTAGGCTGGAGAATAGCAATGGGTCAAAAAGTAAATCCAAATGGTATCCGATTAGGCATTGTCAAGCCTTGGACATCTACATGGTATTCGGGTACAAAGACATTCGCTGATAATTTAGAAAGTGATTTTAGAGTGCGTCAATTCTTGAACAAAGAATTAGCACAAGCATCAATCTCTAAAATTGTGATCGATCGTTCAGCAGAAACTAACGTTCGCATTACTATTCACACTGCTCGTCCGGGTATTGTGATTGGTAAAAAAGGTGAGGACGTTGAAAAATTACGTAATGCCGTAGCTTCTATTGTCAATAAATATAAAGACAAAAAAGAGAAACGTGATGTTGCAGTACAAATTAATATTGCCGAAGTTCGTAAACCAGAACTAGACGCAAAATTAGTTGCTGATAGCATTACTTCTCAGTTAGAACGCCGTGTTATGTTCCGTCGTGCGATGAAACGTGCGGTACAAAACGCAATGAAAGCGGGTGCTAAGGGTATCAAAGTTGAAGTAAGTGGTCGTTTAGGCGGCGCTGAAATTGCTCGTAGTGAATGGTATCGTGAAGGACGTGTGCCTTTACATACATTACGTGCTGACATCGACTATGGATTGTCTGAAGCATTAACTACCTATGGTATTATTGGTGTTAAAGTGTGGATCTTCAAAGGTGAGATCCTTGGTGGTATGGCTGCCGTTGAACAAGCAGAAAAACAACCTGCTGCTCAACCGAAAAAGCAGCGCAAAGGCCGAAAACAATAAGGAGCGTCGCTGATGTTACAACCAAAGCGTACAAAATTCCGTAAAGTGCACAAGGGCCGCAATCGTGGTCTAGCTGTAAGTACTGATGTTAGTTTCGGTACATTCGGTCTTAAGGCTGTAGGTCGTGGTCGTTTGACTGCGCGCCAGATCGAAGCGGCACGTCGTGCAATGACTCGTGCAGTTAAGCGTCAAGGTAAAATCTGGATTCGAGTTTTCCCTGATAAACCAATTACCGAAAAACCACTTGCGGTGCGTATGGGTAAAGGTAAGGGTAACGTTGAATACTGGGTTGCACAGATTCAACCAGGTAAAGTCCTTTATGAAATGGACGGTGTACCGGAAGAAGTTGCTCGTGAAGCATTTGCGTTGGCAGCTGCAAAACTGCCAATTAAAACCACCTTTGTGATTAAGACGGTGATGTAAATGAAAGCAAAAGAGCTACGCGAAAAAAGCGTTGAAGAGTTAAATACTGAACTTCTTAATTTATTACGTGAGCAATTTAACTTACGTATGCAATTAGCTGGAGGTCAGTTAACACAGACTCATATGTTAAAACAAGTGCGTCGTAATATTGCACGTGTTAAAACATTATTAACTGAGAAGGCGGGTGCGTAATATGACTACTGAAGTAAAAATTCGTACTCAGCAAGGTCGTGTTATTAGCGACAAAATGGATAAATCTATTACTGTAGCTATAGAACGTAAAGTGAAGCATCCGTTATATGGTAAGTTCATTAAACGTACGACTAAATTGCATGTACATGACGAAAACAACGAGTGTGGTATTGGGGATACTGTAGAAATTAAAGAGTGTCGTCCATTATCAAAAACCAAATCTTGGACTCTTGTTCGAATCGTTGAAAAAGCAGTTATCTAATCTTTTTGATTAAAAACTGTACATAATATAATAAACGGCTGAGTGGCCGTTTATTTTATGCTATCCATTTTACTTGAGTGGTGTTATACTATCCGCCCTCACGTAAGTGGGTTTTTGGTTGTCTATTCTTATCCATGGTAGTTGAAGTGGATGAAGGTAGATTAGACAATAATTTATTTATACGGAGCATTAAAATGATCCAAGAACAGACTAGGCTAGATGTTGCCGATAACTCTGGCGCACGTAGCGTAATGTGTATCAAGGTTCTCGGTGGATCGCACCGTCGTTATGCAGCGGTAGGTGATATCATCAAAGTTACCATTAAAGAAGCAATTCCACGTGGTAAAGTTAAAAAAGGTGATGTGCTTAAAGCTGTTGTAGTGCGCACTAGAAAAGGTGTTCGTCGTCCTGATGGATCTGTCATTCGTTTCGATCGTAATGCTTGTGTTATTTTAAATAATAACAGTGAGCAACCGATTGGTACGCGTATTTTTGGACCGGTCACTCGTGAACTTCGTTCTGAGAAGTTTATGAAGATCATTTCATTAGCACCAGAAGTACTGTAAGGAGCGGGTAATGGCAGCGAAAATCCGTCGAGAAGATGAAGTTATCGTGTTAACCGGTAAAGATAAAGGTAAACGCGGTAAAGTAAAAAGCGTTTTGTCTACAGGAAAAGTGATTGTTGAAGGTATTAATTTGGTGAAAAAACATCAAAAACCAGTACCTGCATTAAATCAAGAAGGTGGAATTGTTGAAAAAGAAGCAGCAATTAATGTTTCTAACGTAGCAATTTTCAACCCAGCTACAGGCAAAGCAGATCGCGTAGGCTTTCGTATTGAAGACGGTAAAAAAGTCCGTTTTTATAAGTCTACTAATGAATTAATCAATTAAGTAATTTGGAGTGTACGATGGCGAAACTGCATGATTACTACAAAGCACAGGTAGTAAATAAACTGCAAGAACAGTTTGGCTACAAATCTGTCATGCAAGTCCCTCGGATCGAAAAGATCACCTTGAATATGGGTGTGGGTGAAGCAATTACTGATAAGAAATTATTAGATAATGCGGTTGCAGATTTAGCTGCAATCAGTGGTCAAAAACCGCTTGTCACTAAAGCACGCAAATCAGTTGCTGGTTTTAAAATCCGTCAAGGGTATCCTATTGGTTGTAAAGTCACTTTACGTGGCGAACGTATGTGGGAATTTTTTGAACGTCTAGTTTATATTGCTCTTCCTCGTACTCGAGATTTTCGTGGTTTAAGCGCAAAATCTTTTGATGGTCGTGGTAACTATAGCATGGGTGTTCGTGAGCAAATCGTTTTCCCTGAAATCGATTATGATAAAGTTGATCGTGTTCGTGGTTTAGATATTACTATCACAACAAGTGCACAATCAGATGAAGAAGGCCGAGCTTTATTATCTGCCTTTAACTTCCCATTTCGTAAGTAAGGTAGGGCATAATGGCTAAACAATCAATGATTGAACGCGATAAAAAACGCGTAAAGCTAGCAGAAAAATATTTTGCAAAGCGTCAAGAATTAAAAGCGATTATCTCTGATCTTAATGCATCAGATGAAGATCGTTGGAATGCAGTGCTTAAATTGCAAACGCTTCCTCGTGATTCTAGTCCATCACGTCAACGTCGTCGTTGTCGTCAAACTGGTCGTCCTCATGGCGTCCTTCGTAAGTTTGGTTTAAGTCGTATTAAGGTTCGTGAGTCAGCCATGCGTGGTGAGATTCCTGGTCTTAAAAAGGCAAGTTGGTAATCAGGGGAGTGTTATAGATGAGCATGCAAGATCCTATAGCAGATATGTTGACCCGTATTCGTAATGGTCAATCTGCGAATAAAGTTGCAGTCACCATGCCTTCCTCTAAGCTGAAAGTGGCTATTGCCAATGTGCTAAAAGAAGAAGGTTATATCGGGGACTATAAAGTTGTTGGTGACACTAAGCCAGAATTGGAAATTACTTTAAAATATTTCCAAGGCAAAGCTGTTGTAGAAAGTATCAAACGTGTTAGCCGTCCAGGTTTACGTATTTATAAACGTAAAGATGAATTACCAAAAGTTATGGCTGGACTAGGTATCGCAGTTGTTTCTACTTCTAAAGGTGTTATGACTGATCGTGCAGCACGCCAAGCAGGTCTTGGTGGTGAAATTATCTGCTACGTAGCGTAAGGGAGAAAAAGATGTCTCGTGTTGCAAAAGCACCTGTCGTTGTTCCTGCTGGCGTAGAGGTAAAACTCAATGGTCAGGTAATTACGATTAAAGGTAAAAATGGCGAGTTATCTCGCACAATAAATAATGCGGTTGTGATTAATCAAGAAGAAGGTCAAATTAAATTTGCTCCTCGTGATGGTTTTGCAGATGCTTGGGCTCAAGCAGGTACTGCTCGCGCATTGATTAACGCAATGGTTATTGGTGTTACTGAAGGTTTTACTAAAAAACTTCAGCTAGTTGGTGTCGGTTATCGTGCACAAGTTAAAGGTAATGCAATTGGTTTATCTCTTGGATATTCACATCCAATTGAACATCAATTACCTGCAGGTGTAACAGCTGAATGTCCTTCTCAAACTGAAATCGTGCTAAAAAGTGCTGATAAACAGTTAATTGGACAAGTAGCTGCTGATATCCGTGCTTATCGTCGTCCTGAGCCTTATAAAGGTAAAGGTGTTCGTTACGCAGATGAAGTTGTGCGTACTAAAGAAGCTAAGAAAAAGTAAGGTAACACTATGGATAAGAAATCAGCTCGTATCCGTCGTGCAACTAAAGCGCGTCGCAAGATGCATGAACTACTTGCAACTCGCTTAGTGGTTCATCGCACTCCGCGTCATATTTATGCGCAGATTATCGCACCAAACGGATCAGAAGTACTGGCAGCTGCTTCTACATTAGAAAAAGCTATCAGTGAAAGTTTAAAATACACCGGAAACAAAGATGCAGCGGCGGCGGTTGGTAAAGCAATTGCTGAACGTGCATTAGCGAAAGATATCAAAGAAGTTTCATTTGATCGTTCAGGTTTCCAATATCATGGTCGAGTTCAGGCGCTAGCAGATGCTGCTCGCGAAGCTGGCCTACAGTTCTAAGGTAGGAGTTAAAGATGTCAAACATCGAAAAACAAGCTGGTGAACTGCAGGAAAAACTAATCGCAGTTAACCGAGTTTCTAAAACCGTAAAAGGTGGTCGTATTTTTAGTTTTTCTGCACTAACAGTTGTTGGTGACGGTAATGGCCGCGTAGGTTTTGGATATGGTAAAGCACGTGAAGTGCCAGCAGCAATTCAAAAAGCAATGGAAAAAGCACGTCGCAATATGATCAATGTTGCATTAAATAACGATACATTACAGCATCCAGTTAAAGGTGCTCACACAGGTTCTCGTGTTTATATGCAACCAGCATCAGAAGGTACTGGTATTATCGCTGGTGGTGCAATGCGTGCCGTTTTAGAAGTTGCTGGTGTTCGTAATGTTCTAGCTAAAGCATATGGTTCTACTAACCCAATTAATGTGGTTCGTGCAACGATTGATGGCTTAGAAAATATGAAATCACCCGAAATGGTTGCTGCTAAACGTGGTAAAACCGTCGAAGAAATTTTGGGGTAATTAACCATGGCAAAAACAATTAAAATTACACAGACTCGTAGTTCTATTGGTCGTCTACCGAAGCACAAAGCGACGTTAGTTGGTCTTGGATTACGTCGCATTGGTCATACTGTTGAGCGTGAGGATACTCCGGCTATTCGCGGTATGGTAAACCAAGTTTATTACATGGTTAAAGTAGAGGAGTAATAGTAATGCGTTTAAATACTTTATCTCCTGCGGAAGGTTCAAAGCATGCACCAAAACGTTTAGGCCGAGGAATCGGTTCTGGACTAGGTAAAACCGGTACTCGTGGTGTTAAAGGTCAAAAATCTCGTTCAGGCGGTGGCGTTCGTCGCGGCTTTGAAGGTGGTCAAATGCCTTTATATCGTCGTTTACCAAAATTTGGTTTTACCTCACGTAAAGCTCTAGTTACAGCTCAAGTTCGTCTTTCTGATTTGATGAAAGTCGAAGGCGATATTGTTGACCTAAATAGCTTGAAAGTTGCTAATGTGATTAATTCACATATCGAATATGCAAAAATTATGTTATCTGGTGAGGTAACTAAACCAGTAACTGTTCGTGGTATTCGGGTAACTAAAGGTGCTAAAGCTGCAATTGAAGCTGCTGGCGGAAAAATTGAGGAATAATTAGAAAGATGGCAAAGCAACCAGGATTAGATTTTCAAAGTGCACGAAGTGGTAGTGGTGAGCTTAAAAGACGTTTGATGTTTGTGCTTTTAGCACTTATTGTTTTTCGTCTTGGCTCTTACATTCCTGTTCCTGGTATTGATACTAAAGCGTTATCGGACTTACTAACACAAGCATCGTCAAATGGTATTGTGGGTATGTTCAATATGTTCTCTGGTGGTGCTTTAAGCCGTGCTTCAATTTTTGCTTTAGGGATAATGCCTTATATTTCTGCGTCAATTATTGTGCAGTTATTAACGTCAATTAGCCCTAAACTAGCAGAATTGAAGAAAGAAGGTGAATCAGGTCGTAAAAAAATTAGTCAGTACACTCGTTATGGCACGCTTGCTTTGGCAATTGTACAGGCAGTTGGTATTGCGACTGGTTTGCCAAATATTCCTGGTTATGAGAAAGTTGTGATTAATCCAGGATTTTCTTTCTATTTTGTTGCATCGGTTAGCTTAGTTACTGGCACTATGTTTCTTATGTGGCTAGGTGAACAGATCACAGAGCGAGGTGTAGGTAATGGTATTTCCATCATTATCTTTGCGGGTATCGTGGCTGGTCTACCTCATGCAATATATGAAACAATTGAACAAGCTCGTTCTGGTTCATTGCATCCGATTTTATTATTAGTAGTTGCTGCATTGGTGGTAGGTGTAACCTATTTTGTTGTGTTTGTTGAACGTGGTCAACGACGTATTGTTGTTAACTATGCACAAAGGCAGCAAGGTCGTCGTGTTTATGCGGCACAAAGTACACATTTACCATTAAAGATTAATATGGCAGGTGTTATTCCAGCAATATTTGCCTCAACAATTGCTATGTTACCGTCTATGATGGCTTCTTGGTTTCAAGGAGATGGTGAAGGATGGAGATATATTATTGTACTTATTGGGCAATATTTTTCTCATGAGCAACCATTATACATAATCTTTTTTGCAGCAGCGATTGTCTTCTTTTGTTTCTTTTATACAGCATTGGTTTTCAATCCAAGAGAAACAGCAGATCAGCTTAAAAAATCTGGTGCATTTATTCCAGGTATTCGCCCAGGTGAACAAACATCTAAGTATATCGACAAAGTAATGACTCGTTTAACGCTAATTGGCGCAATCTACATTACTTTTGTATGTTTGGTACCAATGTTTATGACAAGCGCAATGAATGTTCCTGTTCAATTTGGTGGAACGTCTTTATTAATTGTTGTTGTTGTAATCATGGATTTTATGGCACAAGTACAGACTTTAATGATACCAAATCGTTATGAGTCAATGTTAAAGAAAGCGAACCTTAAAGGCTACGGTCGATAAGTTAGCCAGAAGTTACGGAGAAAAAAATGAAAGTTCGTGCTTCAGTCAAGAAATTATGCAGAAATTGTAAAATTATTAAACGTAATGGCATTGTTCGTGTTATTTGCGTTGAAGGTAAACACAAGCAACGTCAAGGTTAATTTGTTTAGCCGAAAAGTTGCGCTTTTGCATATTTTTCTTGCCAAAGTATAGTAAAGCTGGCTAGAATAGCCAGCCTAGTTTTATTTGTGAGTTCACTGTTTGAGTATCCTGAAAACGGGCTTTTCAGTATGGTGAATTCGCTAAACATTAACAATAAAGGAGTGCATAGTGGCCCGTATAGCAGGCATTAACATTCCTGATCAACAACATGCTGTAATTGCTTTACAAGCAATTTATGGAATTGGAAGTACTCGCGCTAAGACTATTTGTGCTCAAGCGGGTATTCCTGAACATGTGAAGATCAGAGAACTATCTGAAGATCAGATTGAAACGTTACGTGAACAAGTCGCTAAATTCACAGTTGAAGGTGATTTACGTCGTGAAGTAACTATGAGTATCAAGCGTTTATTAGACCTTGGTTGTTATCGTGGCATGCGTCATCGTCGTGGACTACCGGTCCGTGGCCAACGCACAAAGACTAACGCTCGTACCCGTAAGGGACCGCGTAAGCCAATCAAGAAATAATTGAGGTATAATTAAATGGCAAAGACACCTGTTCGTACACGTAAACGTGTAAAAAAGCAAGTTTCTGATGGTATAGCTCATATTCATGCATCATTCAACAATACAATCGTAACTATTACCGATCGTCAAGGTAATGCGTTGGGTTGGGCAACCGCTGGTGGTTCTGGTTTCCGTGGCTCTCGTAAGTCAACTCCGTTTGCAGCTCAAGTGGCCGCAGAACGTTGTGCTGAAGCCGTGAAAGATTACGGAATTAAGAATCTAGAAGTTATGGTTAAAGGACCTGGTCCTGGTCGTGAGTCAACAATTCGTGCATTAAATGCAGCGGGTTATCGCATCACTAACATTACTGATGTTACTCCGATTCCTCATAACGGTTGTCGTCCACCAAAGAAACGTCGTGTTTAATTTTTTAAACATTGAATGTTTAGGATTATTGGAGAAATAAAATGGCAAGATATTTGGGACCAAAACTCAAATTAAGTCGTCGTGAAGGTACAGATTTATTCCTTAAGTCTGGCGTCCGAGCGGTTGATAGTAAATGTAAATTAGAACAAGCTCCTGGACAGCATGGTGCGCGTAAACCGCGTTTATCAGATTATGGTGTTCAGTTACGTGAAAAACAAAAAGTTAGACGTATTTATGGAATTTTAGAACGTCAATTCCGTAATTACTATAAAAGCGCTGCGCGTATTAAAGGCAATACCGGTGAAAACCTACTTGGTCTTTTAGAACGTCGCTTAGATAACGTTGTTTATCGCATGGGATTTGGTGCGACTCGTGCTGAAGCCCGTCAATTAGTTAGTCATAAAGCTGTTCTTGTTAATGGTCGCGTTGTTAATATTGCATCTTATCAAGTTTCACCAGAAGATGTGATTAGTGTTCGCGAAAAATCAAAAAAACAAGCACGTATTAAAGCCGCTTTAGAGTTAGCTGAACAACGTGAAAAACCAACATGGTTAGAAGTTGATGCTAGCAAAATGGAAGGTGTGTTTAAACGCTTACCAGAACGTTCAGATTTATCTGCTGACATCAACGAACATTTGATCGTCGAACTTTACTCTAAGTAAAGTTTAGCACTTAAGAGAGGACATAATGCAGGGTTCTGTAACAGAGTTTTTAAAACCTCACCTAGTTGATGTTGTTCAATACAGCCAAACACATGCTAAAGTGACTTTAGAGCCACTTGAACGTGGTTTTGGTCACACTTTAGGTAATGCACTGCGCCGCATTTTATTATCATCTATGCCGGGATATGCAGTAACCGAAGTTGAAATTGACGGTGTTCTGCATGAGTACAGTACTAAAGAAGGTGTTCAAGAAGATGTGCTTGATATTTTGCTTAATTTAAAAAAATTAGCTGTACGAGTACATACTAAAGATGATGTGATGCTGACTTTAAACAAATCAGGTATTGGTGCCGTAACCGCATCTGACATCACTCATGATGGTGATGTTGAAATTGTTAATCCTGATTTAGTAATTTGTCATCTTACTGATGCCAATGCTTCAATTAGTATGCGTATTCGTGTACAACGAGGACGTGGTTATGTCCCTGCTTCTGCTCGCGTTAAGTCAGAAGATGAAGAGCGACCAATTGGTCGTCTGTTAGTTGATGCATGTTATAGTCCTGTCGAGCGTATTGCTTATTCTGTTGATGCTGCTCGTGTGGAACAACGTACGGACTTAGATAAACTTGTTATCGATATGGAAACCAATGGTACTATCGATCCTGAGGAATCTATTCGTCGTGCATCAACTATTTTGGCTGAACAACTTGAAGCTTTCGTTGATTTACGTGATGTGCGTCAACCTGAAGTGAAAGAAGATAAACCGGAGTTTGATCCAATCCTTTTACGTCCAGTAGATGATTTGGAATTAACTGTTCGGTCTGCTAATTGCTTAAAAGCAGAAGCAGTTCATTATATTGGTGATTTAGTGCAACGTACCGAAGTTGAGTTACTTAAAACCCCTAATCTTGGTAAGAAATCGCTTACTGAAATTAAGGATGTACTCGCATCTCGTGGTTTATCTTTAGGCATGCGTCTTGAGAACTGGCCACCAGCAAGTATTGTTGAAGACTAAGATAAAATTTATATAAGAAGGATAAAGTTATGCGCCATCGTAAAAGTGGTCGTCAACTGAACCGAAATAGCAGCCATCGTCAAGCAATGTTTCGTAACATGACTAGTTCACTTGTTGAACATGAAATCATCAAAACTACATTGCCTAAAGCAAAAGAGTTGCGTCGTGTTGTTGAACCGTTAATTACGCTAGCCAAAAGCGATAGCGTAGCTAATCGCCGTCTGGCTTTTGCTCGTATCCGTGATAAAGATACAGTTAAAAAATTATTTTCAGATTTAGGTCCACGTTTTGCTACCCGTCCTGGTGGTTATGTACGTATTTTAAAATGTGGTTTCCGTGATGGAGATAATGCTCCAATGGCTTATATTGAATTAGTTGACCGCCCTGCAGTAGAAGCAGAAGCAGCAGCTGAATAATTATTAAATCATTGTGTATTAAAACCGGCTATATGCCGGTTTTTTATTTTCTAATTTAGATTGATCGTCACTACCTGATTTTACAGTTCGTTAAACTTATTAAGGGATTGCTATCTACTAAATGGTATCCAAGATATTAATGATTTGGTAGATAAATTTCCAAATGACAACGATTTACTGTATAAGCAGCATTAATAATGCGGTGGTGGTGTTTCTTCAGATAAATTTGCAATATTTGATGGCTGAGTAGCTTGCAGTTTTTGGGACAATAACGTTAATTGTTCTTTTAATTTACTAATGTCTGCCTGAAGGTGTGTCACCATTTGGTTTAACTCTTCAATGGTGACTTCTTGAAAGGCAACTTTAGTTTCAAGTAGTTCTAGTTGTTTATTCATAAAATATGTTCATGTATAAGTTATTAGATAATAAACTACATTGTAAGTAAAAATAGCGATTAAATCCATCCGCGTTCAGCAAAAGAGACGTACTCACCTTTTCCGATCACGATATGATCAACGATTCGAATATCAATTAAGTCACATACTTGTTCGATTTTTTGGGTAAGAATACGATCAGCTTGACTTGGTTCTGACACTCCTGAAGGGTGATTATGCGCTAAAATTAATGCTGCTGCATTATGTTGTAATGCTCGCCTTGCTATTTCGCGTGGATGAACTTCTACACAATTATAGGTACCGATAAACATCTCTTCTGAATAAATCACATGATTTTGATTATCTAAAAAAATCACCATAAAAACTTCTTGATCTTTATTCGCTAATCGACTCGCTAAATAGTGATGTGTTAGAGTTGGTGAGGTAAGCGAATTTTCTTTGGTCATTTTAACTTTTAAATATCGATGTGAAAGTTCAACAACCGCTTTTAATTGTGTGTATTTGGCTGTACCTAATCCTTTTTTTTGGCAAAAATCATTATGGCTTGCATTTATTAGATGATAAACTGAACCAAACTCATTTAATAATTTTTGCGATAACTCTAAAACCGGTAAATTACGTGTGCCAGTGCGTAAAAAAAGAGCCAGTAATTCTGCATCACTGAGTGTTTCAACCCCAAATTTCAAAAGCTTTTCACGTGGCATTAATGCAACTGATTGTGAAGGCATAATTGTTAGGTTCCAATAATTGTAAAATTCAGATTATTATAGGAAAAATTAGCAAGGTAAAATTGTAATGTAAAATATTGGGAGTTATTTCACAACTTATTAAGTAAAATTTAATAGATGGCAAATAAAAAGCGCTATACAGCGCCTTTTATAATTTCATTTTAATAGGTGGATTAGTGACAACCACATCCTCCATGACCACCGCCACAGCACCCAGTGCTTTCATCATCTTCGTCTTCATGAGCATGACCACCACAGCCACAACCACCATGTCCGTGATCATGTCCATGCTCACCATGAATATGACCATGAGCGATTTCATCTTCTGTTGCCTCACGGATAGCTAATATTTCAATATTAAATTTTAGATCTTGCCCAGCAAGCATGTGATTGCCATCAATGGTAACGTTATCGCCATCAATAGCGGTAATTTCAACTGGTAAAGAACCCTGATCAGTATCAGCAAAAAAGCGCATGCCCACTTCAAGTTCATCAACACCGACAAACACATCACGAGGAACATTTTGTACAAGTGCATCGTTAAAATCGCCATAGGCATTAATTATTTCAACGTCAAATTTATCACCAACTTGATGACCTTCTAGCGCTTTTTCAAGATCTTGTAATAGATTACCAGCACCTTGTAGATATTCAAGTGGTGCAGCAGCGGTTGCTTCGTCAACTAAGACGCCGTCTGTAGTACGCACTTGATACGCCATACTCACTACTGTATTTTTTGCTATTTTCATTTTTTCTCCAACAAACTGTTACCGTGCAAATTGGCATAGATTTTAACGGAAAAAACAGTATATGTATTCTAAATTTTATGTTTTTGTTCAAAACTTACGAAAAGAATAATATAAGTAACTAAGATAGTAATTTGATATTAAATATAATTAAAAAGGCGCAACCATTAATGGTTTAGCGCCTTTTTTATATATAATAAGGATTACTTATTTAAGTTCTAACTCATTCATTGCTGCGATACTAAATCCGCCGTCGACGTGAATTACTTCACCGGTAATGCCTGATGCTAAATCAGAACATAAAAATGCTGCTGAATTGCCGACATCTTCAGTAGTCACTGTGCGACGAATTGGGGTTACTGATTCACAGTGCGATAACATCTTTTTGAAATCTTTAATGCCTGATGCGGCAAGTGTACGAATTGGTCCAGCTGAAATGGCATTCACACGTACACCTTCTGGTCCCATGGCATTTGCCATATAGCGTACATTGGCTTCGAGTGATGCTTTAGCAAGCCCCATCACATTATAGTTAGGAATTGCACGTTCAGCGCCAAGGTAAGAAAGCGTAACCAATGCAGATCCTGGGTTTAACATTGATCGGCATGCTTTAGCCATGGCTACAAAGCTGTAAGAGCTGATATCATGAGCAATTGAAAACCCTTCACGAGTCACAGCATTAACATAATCACCATCTAATTGATCACCAGGTGCGAAAGCGATAGCGTGGACAAAACCGTCGAATTTATCCCATGTTTTTGCAAGTTCAGTAAATAGTTCTGTGATGCTTTCATCATGTGCAACATCGCAAGGTAGAACGATTTTTGAACCAAAATCAGCGGCAAACTCCTCAACACGACCTTTTAATTTATCGTTTTGGTAAGTAAAAGCGAGTTCAGCACCCTCACGATGCATAGATTGTGCAATACCGTAAGCAATAGAACGGTTACTTGCAACACCCGTAACAAGTATACGTTTGCCTGTTAAAAATCCCATAAATTGTTCCTCTAATGTTTTCACTATATAGTCTAGGATGATGAAGATTATATGTTGATCAAGCCAACTTCGCTACAATAAATTTATATTTCGCGATTTGTTATTATTTTATCTGGTGTCAGTCAAGTTGTTTAGACGTTTAATAATTGACTATAATAGTCAACTATTGAACTATTTTAAGGATGATATTATTTTGGAAAATTTAGTTAATTATAAAACGTTACCCGTTTGGGATGCTAAAAAATTACCACAAGTATTTTGTGAAAAACACCATACCCAAGAGGGCACATGGGCAAAGTTACACATTATTGCGGGTTGTTTAGATTGTGAGATATTAACTGAGCAAGGTGAGATCAAAAGTCAATACCATTATGATATGTTGCATCAGCCACCATTCATATCACCGTTGCAGTGGTACCGTATTGCCAAGGTATCAGATGATCTACAGTGCCAGTTGGCGTTTTATTGTCAGCCTGAGGACTATACTCATAAAAAGTACCAGATGACTAAAACACATTCTGAAGTGGTGTCAGCTTGTCAATTTATCCCTAAAGGTAAAGTATTAGATCTTGGTTGTGGCTCTGGCCGTAATTCGCTTTATTTGCAATTATTAGGTTTTGAAGTCAACGCTGTTGATAAATCGGAACAGAGTATTAATAATTTACAGCAGATTATTCATAATGATAATCTAAACCATATCAATGCTTCTTTCTATGATATTAACCAAGCCAACTTAAAAGGTGAATACGATTTTATTATCTCAACGGTTGTGATGATGTTTTTACAACCAGATAAAATCCCAGATATTATTCATAATATGCAGGCTATCACCAAACGTGGCGGTTATAATCTTATCGTCTGTGCAATGTCAACGGCTGATTATCCTTGTTCTGTGGGATTTTCATTCACATTTAAAGAACAAGAATTACTCAATTATTATCAAGATTGGGAAATTCTAAAATACAATGAAAATATTGGTCAATTACATAAAACTGATATTCATGGTAATCGTATAAAATTGAGATTTGCAACACTGTTAGCGAGAAAACGATAAATATTACAGGATTAAATATCCTGTAATATTGTAGTTTGGATACTTAATCCATACTGAGCTTTTCACCAACAACAAACCAAGACTGACGAGAATTTAATAAATCTTGTGCTGACATTGGTTTTTTACCCGCTGGTTGGAGCTTTGTCATATTTAATGCCCCTTTGCTTGTTGCGATGCAAATGCCGTTTTTGTCTGCTTGCAAAATCGTGCCAGCAGGCTGTTTTGAATCAATTTCAACGACTTGAGCTTGCCATACCTTAACCGGTTCGCCATTAACGACAAAATAGCTAACCGGCCATGGGTTAAAAGCGCGAACACAACGTTCGAGTTGCTCGGCAGATAAATTCCAATCAAGTTTGGCTTCTTGTTTTGAAAGCTTTTCGGCATAGGTAACTTTCGCTTCATCTTGCTTTTCTGGTTGGATTTTCCCTTCACTGATTAACGCTAATGTATCAAGCAAGCCTTGCGGACCAAGCTTTGCTAGTTTTTCATACAGCGATGCGCTAGTATCGGCTGGCTCAATTGGGCAGGTAAGCTTATAAAGCATATCGCCTGTATCAAGCCCTGCATCCATCTGCATAATGGTAATGCCCGTTTCTTGATCTCCTGCCCAGCAAGCACGCTGAATCGGTGCTGCGCCACGCCAGTGCGGTAGTAATGAACCATGTACATTTAAACAACCCAGCTTAGGCATATCAAGCACAGCTTGTGGCAAAATTAAGCCATAAGCAACAACTATCATAATGTCAGCATTAAGTTCAGCAATGATTTTTTGATTTTCTTCTTTTTTGAGGGTTACCGGTTGATAAACCGGCAGGCTATTTTCAATCGCTAATTGTTTAACAGGGCTTGCAGTTAATTTATTACCACGACCGGCAGGACGATCTGGCTGAGTAAAAACCGCTATCACATTATGCTTCGCATCAATAAGCGATTTTAAATGGGTAGCTGCAAAATCAGGTGTTCCTGCAAAAATGATATTTAATGGTTTAGTTGCATGTGGCATAAGTATTATGTCCATATCGAAAAATTATAGGGATTATACCTGAAATTTTAGTGAGAATCTTTAATCAAAATAAGTCAGTTTTGAGACACGGCAGGGTTTCAGACGTTTTGGCCTTTTGGAGAAATAATTAACGACGGTGACAACGCCTGAAACCTAACTGTGCCCAAATTAGCTGAACCAAAAGCTCTAGACTATTAAAAAAACTTATTTATCACATTGATTATTATAATTTTATTTGATTGTCATTTTTGATAAAAAAACAACAAGTTCGGCCCATTAAAGTTTTACCTAATCGTTTAACCGGCTAATCTTAATAAATCTATATAAAAATTGGATTAGCTACACTAAATCATACAACTTTTTAAACGGTTATACTTTAACTAGTTGAAGATTTTGCTTATTTAATAAGTATGTAAAAAAGTTAAAATAAATATAAATTTGCTTTGCGGGTAAATCATAATACTTTGTCATTTTAAACACCAGCACTGGCATATGTCTTAAACTTATCGAATGGACACCTTAGACGGGTTTTAGCTCTTACTTCGTGTATATCCTCGAAATTATCTTTCAAATTATCATCAAAATTATCTCGAAAAATCTTGTTGGCATTGGCTGTGTTATTATTGTCTTTTTCATGGAATTCGCTGGCATTAACGGGTAAAAGTGGTCGAGGGGGTAATCGTAGTGATGCTATAATACTGCTATCGTCTCAATAGGGGGGGATCCTCAAATCCGTAAGACCTAATCTTGATTTCGGCGGGGATCACTTCGCGGGTCTCGCTGACATATGGAACCCCGATTATGGATTCCTAGTTCAATCAACGGATCCAGCATCATACGTGCTTAATTTTCCAACTACGGGGCTGATGGATTATATTTTGATTTCATCATAATGGGAGAAGCAAGTGAATTGACATGGGGAGCGCCAGTTACGCATGAGGGAATTACTGCCACAGTGACGCGAAAAACAGAATGTAATGACGAAGGCTATGTCGAGTTTTGTGTGACGTTAACAGGTCTAGGGCAAGAGCTCAATGGGGTGATCCCTACCCTAATCAAATTACCGTGCTAAGGTTACCGCAGACCTTTGAGTTAGTGGGTAGAGATAGAGAGGGTAAAGAGATAGTGAAATATGGATTTGTCCTACAGAAATGGTTTTTGAACCGAGGAGCTGAATTATATTACTATCCTGATATGGTAACTTGGTGTAGTCGTTTGGGTTATCGTGTGCCACAGGTCAAGGACCTGACTAATGCAATTTGTTCTGGTCTTGGCTCAGATTTGCATTGCCAAGGATCCATTGACACAACGCACCATCAAGTGGTAATCATTATCAGCGTCAAATAGGTGCTGGATTGTTTACGGAGTGGGGCTTTATGCATCATTACACTGGTGCAGATTTCGTCTTCCAAAACTACTGGACAAGTGACACGACGAGGAATAGTAACTGTCAGTTTGATGTGGGTGCGGACAACGGTGACATTTATTTGTTCTGCTTCTCTAGCAATTACGGTGTTTGCACCGCTCCTTAGTCTAATAGTTAGTTCTTAATCTTTGGCGTGCGGGTCGAACTGATGGCACTAACTAAGTATAAGCAATCTTGCGTTTGGTAGCAGAATGTGGACTACGGCTAAGCGATTTGTATCATCCTGATACTTGTTTCTTCAAAGCCATCTTCGTTTTGCTGAGATGTTCATAATTTTTCGAGAAAAATTTGTCCGTCTGTGTTCGGTTTTAACATTCCAGCTATGATTTGTTTCTGATAAACACAGTTACGCCAAATATCCCTGTTTGGTGCATTAACCCCATTCCATTTTCGACATATTCTGACGCCGGAACAAAACAAACAAAATAGACTTTGGGTGGTGGAATGGTCTGTGTTTTTTATTTGGATACTTTTTTCATAAAAAAACAACCTAAGTGCTATTCAAAGATAGGTTAGTAAAAATATTGATTTTATTTTATTGGGTTTGTTTTGACTTTAAAACCCTCAGAACCCTTTTTTTATCGGCAATTTAAAATTCAATAAAATCAAAACATTGAAAAACAGCTCAAAAAAAGGGTTTTCAAAACTAAAATTGTTGTTTATCTTTATACAGCAAGATTTATAGAATCTTAAGTTCTACTTTAACGCCGCATAGGCGGTTTAGAAAATTCCGCGGAAATCTGGGTGACCGAAATTTAAACTTTAACGCCGCATAGGCGGTTTAGAAATACGAACACGACCTAATCTAGAATATGCAACCCTTTAACGCCGCATAGGCGGTTTAGAAATCAAATTTAAACCAAATTATTTCGTTAGCTTGCTTTAACGCCGCATAGGCGGTTTAGAAATAGGAGTTAAAATAACGAAAAAGATGGAATCACTTTAACGCCGCATAGGCGTTTAATTCATATAAAATTAACTCGATAATTATAAGAACAATAATCCCTTCCAAAAATAAGAGGTTATTTTGTTTATCTTATTTCGGTATCAGAATGCGCCGACAACTAAGCGAAGTTAGCACGCCAAACAAAGGTGTTTGGCGTGTTTGCGCTTTGTCAGAAACACAAATTTGTCTAGAATAAATTTAGTCATCTGAGCAAAGTGAATATGACATCAAACAGGCTAGTTTCATGGATGATACGAGTAAATATAAGTCGGTCATATTTTGCAACTAGATCGGGGGGTAGGGGATTGGCTACAACTCCCTAGCTCGGATGTTGTCACTGTCGCTATTTATTCCACCAACAGCTCAAAACGTCCGAAATTCAATCAAGCAAATTGTAACCAAACACTGCCACTCAAACCCGAAAATTATAAAAAAATATTTACATCATTGATTTGATTTTGTTTTTTCTTTTTTAACAAAAACAAAATTTCAATCTCTTAAAGCTTTCTCCAAAGCTTAATATGTCTTTTCCTTTATATTTCTTTACAAAAAAACCTAAAAAACTAGCCAAGCTTTTTTTTTAACATTATAATTTTGACGGTGAAAATTAAGTTATCTTATTTTATAGGATAACGACATAAAAAAGTATAGTAAAACAATGTGTTAATTAACATACAGGATGTTATGAAGTATAATTATGGACAACAGACATGGCAAACCTATGTCTTAAATTTATCAAATCACCGCGTTAGACGGTTTTTTATCTTTCCCTCGTTTATATCATCAAAATTATCTACAGAATTAATTACAAAAATCCCATTGGCATGGGTGTCTTTGTTATCATTGCCGTGTTCGCTCAGCTCACAGGCATTAACAGCGCATACTAGCCAAGGGATTCAGGGTAGTGCGCCGTATTTAACGTTTGATGGGGGACAGACTAAGGCAACAAATACTGACATGTTATTGTCTATTAAGTTGCAGGATGGTCGAGTAATCACGCCGTCAACAAATATATCAAGTTCGACAAATCCGATAAGGTTAGCTGATGGAAATACTTTTAATGATATACACATGGTGGTGCCGTCGGGGGCAACTTCAGTAAGTTTAAATGATTTAGTGAACACCTATCATTATTGGGGAGATGCTGATGGAGATGGAGAGGGGACCAATGGTGTAATGGCATCAGGAAGTATATCGGTGAGTTTTACTGATAAGAATGGTAATACAGTAAGTCGTAGTGATGCATTAGATATATGTAATGCGCCTTATAAGGTAACATTAAGTAGTGAAGGAGGACGTTTAATTACCCAGTATGGTGTGCCGAATAGCAGTACTTTTAGTGGTAGTTCGGTGGTGTATTATATCAACCTGAATTCACAACAGCCTAAAGTTTGTTACGCAAGGCCGAATTTGAAATTTGGCTCTAATTTCTATGGCGACAATCTTGATTACGCTGGCCCATCTAGCATTTGGAACCGGAGGAAGGGTTTTTTAGTTCAGTCAACCAATCCGTCATCTTACAATCGTAATTTTCCTACTACGGGTGCAGATGGATTGTATTTTGATTTACTCATAGAAGGGGTTGATGAGAGTCAGTTGACGTGGTATCCAGTCACGCGTGGTGGAATAACTGCAACAGTGAGCTGGACAAGGCCGCATTCTGGTTCATTCCCACTCCCAAATGGAGGTACAACACAAGCCGATAGCTGGATTATTGATAAATCCAAGAATGTAACACGGGTAACGTTAACGGGTCCTAGGGCGGATAGCACTCAGATACAGTCAGCTAATCCTAGTCGGCTGACTCGCCCCTCTTTGCCACAGACCTTTGAGTTGGTGGGTAGGGATAGTCATGGTAATGAGGTGAAGTATGGATTTGTGTTGAGGCAGTGGTTTGTCAATAGAAGGAATCAAATGGATACTGCGTCTAATCATATATCTTGGTGTAGTCGTTTGGGTTATCGTCTTGCTAAGGTCAATGATTTGACTAATGCGAAGTGTGGTGTAGATAATAGTTTGTTCCCATGTGTAAATGACATAGATGGCACCACACCATCCTCAGGTGGTAATTATTACCAGCGTCACATAGGTGCTGGTTTTTTCACTGAGTGGGGCCTTATGCACAATTACGTCGATGGGGGCTTCGTCGTCACCTTCTACTGGGCAGGCGACACACCAAGCCCTATCAGCAATGTCAGCGCGTACAATGGCAAGGTCTACTTCTATAGCGATAGCAAATCCTACATGGATCGTGCTGTTTGCACAGCACCTTAGCATTAGTCCTTAGGCGGCGGGGGCAATTATGGTACAAATAAGAGGATAATCTAACAAAGAACAGCGCCCCTGCGTAGTTGGGGCGCTGGGCAGGCAAGGACTGCGAGCTTTGGCTTTAATGACGGAAAGTTAAAAAAGCGCCTCTCCCCCCGCCCGATGACGTCGAAAGCGTGGTTGGCTGCCCTAATGGATTACGCTGTTGCGGTTTAAATTCGTGGTCACTGTAGTTATTTTAAACATCCAAACTACAATCGTTCAAAACCACTGCACATAATCCATTCTAACCATCAAATAAAAAAGGCTTTATAGCCCGCCAAAAATCAGTAAGGAAATCGGTTTATTTTATTAAATTTTTATTTGACAGCTTTTAAACAAACTCTCTAAATACTAAAACGGAAAAAACACTGGTACTAAAGCAATATCTACCGCCATAACCAAAAAGGTTAACGGCACGCCAATTTTGACAAAATCCCCAAAACTATATCCACCTGGTGCAACCACCATGGTTTTAATTGGTGATGATACAGGGGTAATAAATGATGCGGATGTGGCAATGGCTACCGTCATGGCAAATGGGTAGGGCGAATACCCAAATTTTAGTGCTAAATCAATGGCGATTGGTGCAATTAAAATGGCGGTTGCGGTATTGGATATAAATAATCCAATCGTTGAGCATAATAAGAAAATAAAGGTTAGTACCATATAAGGGCCAAAAGAACGCAGGTGAACTTCAAGCCAAGCAGATATAAGCGAAATCCCGCCCGTTTTATTGAGAGCGAGGGCAAAAGGCATCATACCGATAATTAAAATTAAGGTTGGCCAGTGTATGGATTTATAGGCATTGGTCATATCAATACAGCGTGTCGCGCCCATTAATAAGCAGGCAATTAACGCAGCAACCACATTGGGCACAATGCCGGTCACCATTAACGTAATCATAATCGCTAGGTTAATTAACGCCAGCGGCGCTTGTGAACTTGCTGGTGCGATATCATCAATATCCGATGGATAGTCTAATACCACAAAATCACTGGTTCGCGTTTGTAATTTTTGTATTGATCCCCAGTCACCACAAACCAATAGTGTATCGCTCATTTGTAACCGTTCTTGGAATAAGTTGTTTGTTTCAACGGGGGCATGATTACGCCAAATGCCAATTACTGTTAGGAAATATTTTCCTCTAAAATTAATTTCATTGAGTGTTTTTCCACATAGTGTGGATTCGGGCAGTAGGGCGACTTCGGTCATACCGACTTGTTTTACTTGTTCTGAAAAATACTCACCGCGTAAAACTTTGGGTTCAAGGTTATTGGTGGTTAAAAAGGTGCGATAATCTGCCTCGGAGTGTGACATATCCAGTAGTAAAATATCATTTTCACGAAACTCAGTTGAACCATTAACGGGAATTAATACTTTGTGAAATTTGCGCCAACGTTCAATACCAATAACATTTACGCCATGTTCACTACGCAAATGCAAGCCATCAATTGTGCGACCAACAAAAGGCGATCCCGCTAATATTTGTGCACGGTGGGCACGGCCAATTAATTTATAGTCACGGATTAAATCGGTAATTTTTCGTCTTTGCGGTTGGGTGTTAGTTGGGGTGACTTGTTCAGCTGTGAGCAACCAATTGCGTGTTAACACACAATAGATGACCCCAACAACTAAAACTCCTAAACCAATTGGTGTAATTGAAAAAAAACCAAACTCGTTTAATTTAAAATGATTGAGTTCACTGTTAACAACAAGGTTTGGTGCGGTTGCAACTAAAGTCATCATGCCACTAATTAAAGCGGCAATACAAAGTGGCATCATTAATTTTTTAACGTGAATACCTGTGTGATTCGCAATACTAATGGCAACAGGGATGAAGATGGCAACTACTCCTGTTGAACTCATCACTGAGCCGAGTAATGCAGCGCCTAACATGATATAGATAATAATACAAATATCGTTTTTGCCAGCTATTTTAAGGATATATTCGCTCATTTTGTACGATATGCCGGTTCTAACTAAGCTTTCCCCAATAATAAATAATAAAGCAATTAAGATGATATTGGGATCACTAAAGCCAGCTAATGCCTCTGATGGTGTTAACACGCCACTAATGGTGATAGCTGTAATGGTGAGTAAGGCAATAATGTCCATTCTCAACTTACTAAATGAAAATAGTAAAATGGCGATAAATAACAATAAACAGACGATAATAAAAGGAAAATGTTGGCTTAAATAATCAGGCAAAAAAGCAGTAATCGACGACATTAAACTATGTCCAGATGACGATTGTTCCACGGGATATGACTCTATTATTTCAATAAGATTTTCGACATAATAACTTGATTTATTACAATAGGGAATATGTTGCCTTAAACTTTGTTGTGCAACATCATCACAATGGCTCTGTTTTTAGCATTTATTGCTGTTTATGTTAAATCCTATTCGCGTTATTAAAATGTGGGTGTAATTTATACAAATGGGCGAATACATTCAAAGAACCTTTTAGGAGATTATATGTCATCAAAAAAAACAGTTGCACAAATTATCGTTGATGTTTTAGCTGAGGCTGGGGTTAAGCATTGTTATGGTATTGTGGGAGATACGTTAAATCAGATCTCTTCAGCTATTAAAAAAAGTGATATTGAGTGGGTTCATGTTCGTCATGAAGAAGTGGGGGCTTTTGCAGCAGGGGCTGAAGCTTATTTAACAGACCAAATTACGGCTTGTGCTGGATCTTGTGGGCCAGGCAGTTTACATTTTATTAATGGTATTTATGAAGCACAACGTAATCGTGTTCCTGTTATTTTGTTAGCAAGTCAGCTCGGTACTGCACAACAAGGCACTGACTTTCCGCAAGAGGTTGATTTTGAAACGCTATATAAAAATTGTTCTGTATTTTGTCGGCAAATCAATGATCCAACTCAGGTAAGGCAAATTACGACTGCTGCCATTCAAGCCGCAATTAATCAACGAGGTGTTGCTGTTTTAGTCATACCCTATAATATCAGTTTAGAGAAAGTTGAAGATAATAGTGGTCATAAAATTTATCATCCGCATCCTGTTATTCGCCCATCAGATAAAGAACTTGCCGAAATCGCCCGCCTCTTAAATGAAAGTCATAAAGTGACTATTTTTGCCGGCCAAGGTGTTTGTGAAGCTCATGATGAACTTATTGCTTTAGCAAACAAATTAAAATCACCGATTGTACATACTTCGAGAGCAAAGGATTTTGTTGAATATGATAATCCTTATAATGTCGGTATGACGGGAATGTTTGGCATGGCGTCAGGAACAACTGCAATAAAAGAGTGTGATGTGCTTTTAATGTTAGGAGCTGATTTTGCATGGTCACAATTTTATCCTAATAACGCCAAGATTATTCAAGTTGATATTGATGCAACTCATCTTGGTCGACGACACCCTGTAGATCTAGGCGTGGTTGGTAGTAGTAAGCCGACTATAGCGGTACTACTATCGTTAGTCGATGATAAGCAAGATGCGACTTTTTTAGAGTTGTGTCAAAATTTATATACTAAATCAATGTGTAAATTGAATAAAAAAACTGTTTCTTCTCGCTCGACTATTCATCCCCAATATTTAACTGAACTTGTTGACCAATATGCAACAGAAGATGCCGTGCTCTGTGCCGATGTTGGTTCTGCTATGGTTTGGGCGTGTAGGCACTTTAATACTAATGGAAAAAGGCGCACAGTAATTAGTTTAAAACATGGCACTATGGCAAATGCAATGCCACAAGCATTGGGCGTGCAAAAGGCCTTCCCTAATCGTCAAGTTATTACTTTATCGGGTGATGGTGGTATCAGTATGTTATTGGGGGATTTATTAACGACAATTCAAGAAAAGTTGCCAATCAAAGTTATTGTACTGAATAATGGTTCACTTAACTTTGTCGAATTAGAGCAAAAAGTCGAGGGTTTGGTGGATCACTATACCGATTTACAAAATCCTAATTTTGCAAAAGTTGCAGAAGCTATGGGCATGTTTTCTATAAGCGTTGATGATTCACAGATGCTTGAAGCGGCGATGCAATCCTTTTTAGCGCATCCTGGCCCTGCGTTATTAGATGTTAAAACCAGTGCGAACGAGCTAGTGATGCCGCCTGAAATCCATGCCTCGCAAGTGATGGGAATGGCGCTTTATGGTGTCAAAGCGTCATTAAATGGAAAGATTGGTGATGTCGTAAATTTATTGGTGGATAATTTTATAAAAAATAACCCAGCCCAGCCCAGCGTCTGCATTGATCACACAAAAGAATTGATCAATATTTTTTGAAAAGGAAGGTGTTTTATATCAGTTTTAAAGTCTTCTGCCGCCTATGCGGCAGAAGACTAGAATTAGAAGCTAACAGCGCCTTCTTCTGCGGAAGTTAGATTTTCACGAATAACGGTGAACAGTTCGCGACCATAGCCATGATGTGACTCGGTCAAATCGAAAGGATAAGGTTGACGTTTAGCCAGTTCGGCTTCGTCGACTAATAATGTTATTTCGCCTGTTTGACCATTAACTCGAATCATATCACCTTCTTGGACTTTACTTAATAAGCCACCATCATAAGCTTCAGGGGTAACATGAATGGCTGCTGGGACTTTACCAGATGCTCCCGATAATCGACCGTCAGTTAACAAGGCAACTTTATAGCCTTTATCTTGTAGTACACCTAGTGGCGTTATAAGTTTATGTAACTCTGGCATGCCGATTGCTTTTGGCCCTTGATAACGCACAACCACCACACAGTCTTTATCTAATTTACCTGCTTTATATTCAGCATCTAAATCATATTGGCTATTAAAGATGACAGCTGGCGCTTCGATAATTTGATGTTCTGGTGCTACCGCAGAGGTTTTCATAATGGCACGGCCAAGGTTGCCTGACATCACTTTTAATCCACCATGTGAATTAAACGGTTTTTTGATTGAGGCAATGACACTTTCATCTAATGATTTTGTTGGGCCTTCGCGGAAAATGAGTTTGCCATTTTCTAAAATTGGTTCTTGCGTATAACGGCTAAGTCCACGTCCAACCACAGTTTCAACATCTTCATGCAATAAACCACCAGCTAATAATTCTCGAACCAATAAAGATGTGCCACCAGCGGCTTGGAAGTAGTTAATATCAGCAGGACCATTTGGATAGATTCGACAAAGTAAAGGCACAACGGTTGATAAGTCTGAAATATCATCCCAATTGATAATAATGCCGGCAGCTTTCGCCATGGCAACAATATGCATGGTTAAATTTGTTGAACCACCTGTTGCAAGCAGTGCAACTAAACCATTGACAATCACTTTTTCGTCGACCATTTTACCAACTGGCATATAATTCCCTGATTGGTTGGTGAGGCGAGTAATCTGTTTAGCGGCGGCATTAGTTAATTCAAAACGTAATGCGGTTTCAGGATGAACAAAAGCCGCACCAGGCAAATGTAATCCCATTAATTCAATCACCATCTGGTTACTATTGGCTGTACCATAAAAAGTACAAGTCCCGCTGGTGTGGTAAGAGGCGGATTCTGACTCCAGTAAATCTTCACGCGAAGCTTTACCTTCTGAGTAAAGTTGACGGATACGCACTTTTTCTTTATTGGATAATCCCGATGGCATCGGGCCTGCTGGCACAAAAATAGCCGGTAAGTGGCCAAATGTTAATGCACCAACAAATAATCCGGGCACGATTTTATCGCATATGCCAAGATATAGCGCACCATCAAACATATTATGTGAAAGGCCAACTGCAACCGACATCGCAATTACATCGCGGCTCATTAATGACAGTTCCATTCCCGGTTCGCCTTGTGTCACACCATCGCACATAGCTGGCACACCCCCCGCCATTTGCCCAACGGCGCCCACTTCGTGCAATACTTTGCGAATTTGTTCCGGATAAAATTCGTAAGGCTTGTGCGCTGAAAGCATATCGTTGTAAGAACTAATAATACCAATGTTACTTTTTAAGATATTTTTTAGATCCTTTTTGTCATCAGTACAACAAGCAGCAAAACCATGCGCTAAATTGCTACATGGCAAACTAGATCGCGTTACTTGTTTACTCATAGCATGTTCTATTTTTTGTAAATAAGCAGCACGCGAAACCTTAGAACGCTCAATAATACGTTGGGTTACAGCTTGGACAGTCGGATTCACATTAACCTCTTCTTTCAATTGTATCGTTTTTTTATTGTTTTTTTAGCAATGGCATATTGCGCGTATTACTTGTTCAGTATCGTGCACAACCTCGTTTAATGATTGTTCAATGTTGATGTTGTAAACATCTTTCTCATCGGCGGTTGGTTCTTCAAGCGTATCAAATTGCGATTGAAGCATACCGGTTTTTTGGAAGTGACCTTTGCGTTTCGCCAGACGTTCAGCAATGACATCATAGCTACCTTTTAAATAAATAAAATGTATGTTTTCGTTTTCACCACGAATAATATCTCGATATTTTCGCTTTAATGCCGAACAGATAATAATTGAAACATCATTGACATTACTCATTGCAAATGCAGCATTACTGATTAAATTAAGCCAAGGCATTCGGTCTTCATCGTTTAATGGTGTACCGCTACGCATTTTTAGAATATTGGTCTTTGGATGTAAAAAATCGCCATCTAAAAAAGCAGCCTCTAGGTTGTACGCTACTTGTTTGGCAACCGCTGATTTGCCGCACCCCGATACACCCATTAATACAAAAACTTGTTTATTTTTTTTAGTCATTATTGATCCTTTGTATACCTTTGCTTGTTACGGGTAACATTTTTACACGTTCATCTTTTTTTGCAATCTAAAAAAGTATCTTTTGTGATCTGGATCAGATTTTATTTAATTCTTAAATAGAGAGTCAGTGATTTATTTGTTGATCTTTACAGTGAAAAATAGATTTCGATCACAAAAATAAAAAATCTCATTTGCTTTTTAATTCGAAAGAAAATAATCTTTCGATATGGTTTTTGTTTTCGAAAGTCATAATTTAAAAACTTACATAAAAAAACAATAGTGGAGAACAATGATGAATAAATGTCAGCTTCTTTTCGAAGACAATCTTAAATTTGACAATGAATTAGAGGCATTAACTTATATTAGCGAGCAATTACAACAAAAGGGGATTGTCAAAGAAAGCCATTTGCAAGCTTTAATTGAACGGGAAGCATTATTTCCAACAGGTATTGCTTTTGATGGGTATGCTGTGGCGATTCCGCATTGTGAAGCAACGCATGCTAATACACCGGCAATCTTTATTATTCGGACTCAAACACCGGTTGCTTTTAATCGAGCCGATGATGACAGCACCGTTGATGTTTCACTGATTATTTCACTTGTTGTTACTGCGCCAGAAGATCAAATTGAACTATTAAAAGCACTTTTTTCAAATTTACAAAATGAAGACTTCTATCAATTTTTATTAAATGCTCCGCAAAATGAAATAGCGGTGCGTTTTAATAACGTGATATTTAATCAATAAGTTTCAGGAGGCATTATGAAAAAAAAGATTATTGTTGCTTGTGGAGGGGCGGTTGCAACATCAACTTTGGCTGCCGAAGAGATAAAAGAGTTATGTAGCGAAAATAATATTCAACTTGACCTTATTCAATGCCGTATTAACGAAATTAATACGTTTATTGATGATGTTGATTTGATTTGTACTACAGCCAGAATGGATCAGCATTTTGGCGATATTCCAATTGTTCATGGCATGCCTTTTGTATCTGGCGTGGGTATCGACCAGTTAAAAGAAAAAATTTTATCTATTTTAAAAGGATAAATCTATGTTTACTGAAATAATGCAGTACATTTTGGATCTTGGTCCATCGGTGATGTTACCCATTGTGATTATCCTATTTTCGTTAGTGCTAAGAATGAAAGTAGGTGATGCATTAAAAGCGGGGATTCATATAGGGATAGGGTTTGTTGGTATAGGTCTAGTTGTTGGCTTGTTAACCAGCTCGGTTGGGCCAGCAGCTCAAGCGATGGCCGAGCGATTTGATATTAGCCTAAATGTTATTGATGTCGGTTGGCCGGGGGCAGCACCTATGACTTGGGCATCACAAATTGCTTTAGTTGCCATTCCTATCGCAATTGCAGTGAATATTGTTATGTTAGTTTTAAGGTTAACTCGCGTGGTTAATGTGGATATTTGGAATATATGGCACATGACCTTTACCGGCGCGCTTGTTTACATTGCAACCGGTTCTTACTGGCTTGGTATTGCAGGGGTTATTGTTCATGCCATTATTGCTTATAAACTGGGTGATTGGTTTGCCAAAGATACCAAAGATTTTTTTGAGCTTGACGGTATTGCGGTTCCTCATGGTACGTCTGCATATTGTGGCCCAATTTCTGTTTTTGTTGATGCTGTCATTGAAAAAACACCAGGCATTAATAAGATTAATTTTAATGCTGTTGATATGCAAAAACGGTTTGGTGCGTTTGGTGAGCCGGTTACTGTTGGCTTATTTATGGGCATCATATTAGGTTTATTAGCAGGGTATGGTGTGAAAGAAACGCTACAACTAGCGATTCAAACTGCAGCGGTAATGTTATTAATGCCACGGGTAATTAAACCTATTATGGATGGATTAACACCGATCTCTAAACAAGCACGTAAACACTTGCAATCCAAATTTGGTGGGCAAGATTTTCTTATTGGTTTAGATCCCGCACTGTTATTAGGGCATTCAACGGTGGTATCGGCGAGTTTAATTTTTATTCCATTAAGTATTTTTATCGCCATCATCCTACCTGGTAATGAAGTTTTACCTTTTGGTGATCTGGCAACTATTGGCTTTTTTATTGCAATGGGGGTTGCGGTGCATCAAGGGAATCTGTTTAGGATCATTGTTTCAGGCTCTATTATTATCGCCATTACACTTTGGATTGCCACCCAAATGGTTCCATTGACTACTCAACTAGCCATTAATGCAGGCACGATGACTACGAATAATGGTGTTTCGGTTGGGGCAATGGATCAAGGTGGGTCACCCATTACTTATCTTATGGTTCAGTTGGTCAACTTGAAACAACCTATTGGTTTTGCCCTTATTGGATTGTTTTACCTTTTCTGCTTATTTTTGACATGGAAACGTGCCCAAAAATACCAGTTATTTCTAAAAAATCAATCATTAGCTCAAGAAGATGGAGTAATAAAATAATCCCAAAACAGTCATCACCAAAATCAATCAGAATGCTTTCACTCAGTAACGAGTGAAAGCAATACATCAACGTAATTTGTTTACCAATAAAGGAAAATAACATGAAAGCGGTTGTTGTCAACGAAGGGGGAGCTTTATCTATACAAAATATAGAAATGCCCAAAATAACATCTCCAGATCAAATTTTAGTTAAAGTGGCTTATTGTGGATTATGTGGTTCAGATATTCCGCGTATATTTCACCATGGTGCTCATTTTTACCCGATTACACTTGGTCATGAATTTAGTGGCACAGTTGTGGATACGGGGCATGGCGTGACTGAGTTTGACAATGGTGATTTAATCTGTTGCGTACCATTATTGCCATGCTTCACATGTGATGAATGTCAAAAGCATTACTATTCACTCTGTAAAAATTACACTTTTGTGGGCTCAAGGATAGCCGGTGGCTTTGCAGATTATATTGTATTAGATAAGAAAAATGCATTTAAATTACCTAAAGGTATCAGTCCACTTGAGGGTGCCTTTTTTGAACCGATGACCGTTGGTATGCATGCTTTGTTATTGGCTGATGGATGTGAGGGCAAAAATGTTGTCATCGTTGGCGGTGGCACAATCGGATTACTTGCTATGCAATGTGCCAAGGCAATGGGGGCAAAATCAGTTGCGGTTATTGATATTAACCAGCAGCGCCTCGATCTAGCTAAACAATTAGGCGCTGATGCGGTATATCATTCTCAAGATCTTAGCGCCGACGCGATTTACCAAGCTTTATCTTCATCACGCTTTGATCAAATTGTATTAGAAACGGCGGGTTCACCCGTTACGGTTAACTTAGCCATTGCAATTGCAGGCCCTAGAGCGAAGATAGCCTTGGTGGGTACACTTCATCATGATATTACACTTCCAGAAAAAACATTCGGACTTATTTTACGAAAAGAGTTACAAATTTTAGGCAGTTGGATGAACTATTCAGCGCCATGGCCAGGTAAAGAGTGGCAACTAGTAAGTCAGTACTTTATAGATGGAAAAATTAAACTTGATGAGCTGATTGCTGGCATGGGTGACTTTGATTCATTTATTAAACAAGTGACTGCCTTAAATGGTCGCCCTATGAATGGCAAAATTTTATTAAATTGCATGTAATTATTTTGATTTAAGTCAGCCATTGAAAATGAAACCTTATCTTTTGATTCTGTTTGTTATACACTGCTAAAAAATTTTCGAAAAAGGAAATAGTATGAATGCAAGTGAAAGACGCCAACAGATAGTAGAACTTCTTAATATGAAAGGAACGGTGTTAGTTTCTGATTTGTCGGAACAGTTCAATGTTTCGGAGGTCACAACCAGAACCGATCTGAGATTGCTAGAAAAACAAGGAGTGCTAACACGATTTCATGGCGGAGCAACCAAAATCATAAATAACGGTGACTTAAAATCATTTAAAGAACTGCAATTAGAAGAACGTTATCAGCGATTTATAGAAGCTAAAAAACGTATTGCAATTGAAGCGGTTAAACATGTTAAAGAAGGTGACACTATTATTTTAGATAGTGGTAGTACTACCATGTTGATAGCTGAAGAACTCGTAAAATTGAAGCATATTACTGTGATTACCAATAGTCTTACTTCTGCATTTATATTATCAGACAATAGTGACATTATGCTATTTATGTGTGGTGGTACACTTAGACATAAAACGCGTTCTTTTCATGGAAAAATTGCTGAGCAATCGTTAACTGGCATCTCTGCTGATATTTTGTTTGTTGGTGCAGATGGAATTGATGCAAAAAGAGGAATAACAACGTTTAACGAAGGTTACACTATCAGCAGTGTTATGGCTAATGTCGCCAAAAATGTGATTGCCGTGCTCGATTCATCAAAATTTGGTCGTAATGGGATTAATGTTGTGTTACCACTTAGCCAACTTGATACCATTATTACTGATACTGATGTTGACAGTAGCTGTAAACAAGAATTTGTGGCAAAGGGTATTAAATTAATAGCGGTTTAATATTTGTGCTTACACTCGTGTGTTTTTATATCTTAATTGGTCATAAATATTAAAAACCATTACTCGTTTAGGTTCGATCCCCTAAACGATAAAAATTTTTGCTTCTAGCCAAGTCGATTTAATGGTAGTGATCATTTAAGCTTGTTATTTCTCCCAACGATATCAATGCGTAGGAGAGAATATGATATTAACAATTACGATGAACCCTTCGGTGGATATATCGTATCCATTAAATAAATTAGCGATTAATGATATTAATCGAGTCTCAGAGGTAAAAAAAACAGCAGGAGGTAAAGGGCTTAATGTAACTCGAGGCATTAAATACTCAGGTATTCCTGTTCTTGCATCAGGCATTATAGGTGGAACAACGGGCGAGTATATTCAAAAACAATTAGATAACGATAATATTAATTACAACTTTTATATCACCCAACATGAATCAAGAAACTGTATTGCCATTTTACATGAGGGAAATCAAACTGAAATTCTAGAGTCAGGGCCAGTATTAGATAATCATGATGTCAATGTTTTTCTGGAACACTACCAAAATTTGCTTAGCCAAGCGCAGGTTATTGCTATTTCAGGGTCATTGCCACAAGGATTTCCAGTCGGTTTTTATACTCAACTAATTGAAAAGGCAAATAGGTATCAGATCCCTGTATTGCTAGACTCATCCGGTAAGATGTTATTAGAAACGCTCATATCTAAAAATAAACCTTTTTTAATCAAACCCAATAAAGATGAACTACAGCAGATTATTCAAATGGATATCGATCCAAATGATGTAACTTCATTAGTTAAAGCCGTTAATCATCCTTTACTAAATGATATTGCTTTTATCATCATCTCATTAGGTAAAAACGGCGCTTTTGCTCGTTGTCATCACAACTATTACCAAGTTTCAATTCCTAAAATTAACGTGGTTAATCCTGTTGGATCGGGTGATGTTACGTTAGCTGGCCTTGCTGTTAGCATTCATGAAAATGAAGCTGTAGAGGTAATGCTTAAACGTGCGATGACTATGGGAATGCTAAATGCAATGGAATCGCAAACCGGTTTTGTCAATATGGATAATTATGACAAGTATTATCAACACGTTAAAGTCACCAAAATCATTGCAAAATAACAGATTAATGAGGATTAAATTATGTATCTTATTTCTAGTCAAGAGATGTTAAAAAAAGCTCAACGTGAATGTTATGCTGTGCCCGCATTTAATATACACAACCTTGAAACCATCCAAGTTGTTATTGATACCGCTAAACAGATGCAATCCCCCGTGATACTTGCAGCAACGCCAGCAACTTATAGTTACGCAGGAATACAGTATTTAATCAGTATTTGTGAAACAGCAGCAAGCATTCATCATTTTCCTTTTGCGTTACATTTGGATCATCATGAAGATATCAGTGATATTCAAACAAAAATAGAGGCAGGAATTAGATCGATTATGATTGATGCTTCGCATCACCCCTTTGAAGAAAACATTGACATAGTTAGTAAAATGGTTGCTTTTAGTCATAAATATAATGCCAGTGTTGAAGCCGAACTAGGTCGATTAGGCGGGCAAGAAGATGATCTTATTGTCGATGATAAAGACAGCGCTTTTACCGATCCCGATGCCGCTAAAGAATATGTTGAACGAACTCGGATTGACTCTTTAGCGGTGGCAATCGGTTCAGCACATGGCTTATATAAAGGCGAGCCAAAACTGGATTTTGATCGTTTAGCAAAAATTCGCGCTAAAGTTGATATTCCTTTGGTCTTACATGGTGCATCGGGCATTCCCGAACAAATGGTTAAACAATCGATTTCTTTGGGCATTTGTAAAGTGAATGTGGCAACCGAATTAAAAATTGCCTTTTCAGATGCTTTAAAACAAGATTTTAAACTCCATCCTGACGCCAACGATCCAAGGCACTATATGCAGCCAGCAAAAGCCGCCATGAAAAAAATTGTTGAAGATAAAATTCGTATTTGCGGTAGTGCAGGTAAATTATAATATGAAAGATCAAGGCGTTGTTTTAAATTATTAGGAACGTACAATTCATTACCAGCAGTTGATCGCTGCTGGTTAAAATGTGTTAAGTAACAGAAATTTAAGTATTTGTAGGCATGACTTGCGTTGTTTAGCGTAATTTAAAAAACGATTGTAATGCATAGACATAACCCAGTATCCCAAACAGGTGATATCGCGCCTATATTATAAAGAAAAACCACCGTCACCGATTTGGCTAACCGCTTTATGAGCAGTCATCCAGCCATTGATTGCACCAAAAGGCCTCATTAAACATTAAATAACCTGCCCCCATTGAATATAAAACACGGAAACAGATAGCGTCATTTTCTAGGTGAATTGTATGCACACTATCGGGTATTTACTCATCTGTTTGCTTTTTAGGCGCTATTTTTTGTAAAAAATATTCAGGAGTCTATACCGTTTCGCGATAAATTAAGACTTCTTTTGTATCCCATTTAGTTGTGATACTTGCCATAAGCTATATTTATTTTTCTTGTAAATAAATGGTGTATATCAATTTTTACCCCAAATTTTATATTTTTATCTAAAAGGGTTAATACGTCATATTAACACGACAAATTACCGTTTAAATCTATTACTTAATTGAGTAACTCATTCTATTAATGGCATAAAAAAACTCTTGACTGTTTAAAAAAAATACGTATTTTAATGGTGTAGATTACCTTATGATTTATTTTAGATAACCAAAATTATAAATATAAAACAAGGACTAAGCTATGGGAATAATAGATCAATTAGCCAGTCATCTTGATTCACTTGCCAGAACCACCCCGTTGAATCGTTACTCGCTTTCGATAGATGGACTTGAGATGACAACAGATATTTCGGTCTTATCACTCGAAGGCAAAGAGCAGTTAAATCAACCTTGGCAATATTACATTGATTTTACCAGCGCAAATCG